>NZ_MEIH01000138.1:0-10772 GCF_001723155.1 Haladaptatus sp. W1 | reverse complement strand
ACAACTGTCGACCAACTTGAAACTCTCCGAGTGAGGCGGGGACCCGGTTGAAATCATCGTCATCCTACCATGGCGATAGACCTAACAGTGCTGAAAGCGTAGTTCTACTCGCGCCCGCGTACCGTTTGTCGCGTGCCATGCTACGAGCGCCACGTGGGCGCACTTTCATTCTAACACAGTGACAGGCGAGTGATGTCTCATCAGTAACTGTCGATAAATTGGTTCGATGGAATATTTCGAATCGAAAGTATATTTGGCTCGCGTTTCGAGTGAGTGGATATGGAGACGATACGTGCCAACGAGTATCACGACCTCGTTAGCGTGACCGATCCGCAAGTCTCGCCGGACGGCGAGCGAGTGGCGTTCGTCCGCTCGGTTCCGAAGGACGACGAGAAGTACGAGGCGACGGTGTACGTCGTTCCGCTGGGTGGCGACGAACCGAAGCAGTTCACCATCAGCGAGGGCGTGGACAGCAGCCCGCGGTGGAGTCCGAGCGGGGACCGACTCGCGTTCGTGAGCACTCGGGGCGCGGACGACGACCGACCGCAACTGTGGGTCATGCCCACGGCGGGCGGCGAGGCACGACAGGTGACGGACGTGGCCGGCGGCGTCTCACAGTTGGCGTGGTCTCCCGATGGGACGAAAATAGCGTTCGTCCAGTCGAGCACCGAGGACGACCGCGACGAGGAGCGCGACATCTCGCTCGACGGGGAGGAGTACGAACCGGAAACGCCGGACCCACGCGTTATCGACCGTAAAATCTACCGGGCGGGCACGAGCTATTTCGACGGGAAACGGAGCCACGTCTACCTCGCTGATTTGGACGACAATTCCGTCGAACGACTGACGGACGGCGATTTCGACTTCGCGGCACCCGACTGGGGCGACGAGACGACGCTCTACTTCGGTGCCGAACGCGAGGATGACCCGGACGACAACATCACCATCGATGTCGTCGCCTACGATATCGACGCCGACGAGGAGGAAACTCTCTTCCAGACGAGTGCGTGGGGTGCGTCGTTAGCGGCGACGGAGGACGGCCGAATCGCCTATATCTACTCACCCGAGGAGAACGCCACGCTCCGACAGGCCGACCTCAAGGTCTTCGACCGGAGCACGGGCGAGACGGTGACGCTCACCGAAACGCTCGACAGAACGGTCGCAATCGCTCCGGAGTGGGACCCCAAAGAGGAGCGGGTGTACTTCGGCACACCCGACGAAGGCGACCAAGTGATTTGGCGCGCTCGGGGCGACGGGAGCGATGAGCTACAGCGGGTCGTCGGCGACGGGCACATCACCGATTTCTCGGTCGGTGCCGATGCCGTCGCCTACGCGAAATCCGAGTGGGACCATCCGGGCGATCTGTTCGTTTCGACGCCCGGGGGGCCGAAACGCATCGACTCACCCGCGCCAACGCGGAGTACCTGAACGACCGCGCGGTGGGACAACCGGAAGAACTCCGTTTCGAATCCGACGAGGGAGTCGAAATTCAGGGGTGGCTCCTCACGCCGCCGGACTTCGATGCGGACGAGCAGTATCCGCTCGTCGTCGAAATCCACGGCGGACCGCACGCGATGTGGTCCACGAGCGGCACGATGTGGCACGAGTTCCAGACGCTCGCCGCGGAAGGCTACGTCGTCTTCTGGTCCAACCCGCGCGGTTCGACCGGCTACGGCGAGGAACACATGGCCGCCATCGGACGCGATTGGGGCGATACGACCATGACCGACGTGATGGCGGGTGTGGACCTCGTTGCGGAGCGCGATTACATCGACGAAGACGACATGTTCGTCACCGGTGGAAGCTTCGGCGGCTACATGACCGCGTGGATCGTCGGCCACACAGATCGGTTCAAGGGCGCGGTGAGCCAGCGCGGCGTGTACGAACTCAGCAGCTTTTACGGCTCGACGGACGCGTTCAAACTCATCGAGTGGGACTTCGATACGACGCCGTGGGAGGAACCAGAGTTCCTCTGGGAGCGCTCGCCCACCGCGTACGTCGAGGACGTGACGACGCCGACGCTGCTCATCCACAGCGACAACGACTTCCGCGTCCCGGTGAACAACGCCGAGATGCTGTACCTACTCCTCAAGAAAAACGACGTGGAGACGCGCCTCGTGCGCTATCCCCGCGAAGGCCACGAACTCTCCCGAAGCGGCGAACCGGGACACGTCGTGGACCGACTGGAGCGTATCGTCCGCTGGTTCGACGGCTACTCCGACCACCGCGACATGCCGAAGGCGTTGGACCGCGGCGACGACGGATTGTCCGCGAGCGAGAACGACGAGGACGACGAAACCGAGGAGTAGGACGCGAGAGATCGTCGCGGACCACGAACGACGCGGTGGACCAGAACGCCACGGCCGGACAACGACAACTATTGTCGTGGGGAGGTACGTTTCGTCCGGGGTCGGTTCGTCCGAAATTCCGCCGCCTGTGGCCGATTTTTCACTGGAAACGAAGGGGTTGGTGAGCGGTTTCGTATCCGAACTATGTCACCTTCGGCCATCGAACGCGACCGAGTTTTGTCTGCCGTCTCGGTTCGGCTACTGACGGCTCCATACCGTTTCAAGGGCGGTTTCGGTAGCGGGTCGAGCGGCGAGTCTTCGGCTTCCGTGTCCCGTTTTCTACTCGAAAGAGGGGGGTTCAATCGACGATGATTTCGGAACTCGTGCTCTCGGAGTCGGCGGTCGGTTTCATCTCGCTGTCGTATCGGTCTATCCAGTCGGCGAAGCACTCCGGGCAGAGTCGCTGGCTGTCTATCTGTGAGCGGTCCACGGTCAATCGAATCGTCCGGGCCAGCGCGTCCTGTACCGGTTCCTGACAGTCATCACAAGGGTCGGGGTCGCTCTCGTCACTCATGAAGGCTCAATGTGACGCAAAATACATAAAACGACGCGGAAATCAGACGGTGGCCGCGGATCGGGACGTATCCGCTGTCGGGTGTATCTGTTGTACCGGCGGGATGGCCGAATAGCTGGTTCCGTCCTGTTGCGTGACGGTCGGACCGATGACGGCCGCCTTGGAGAAGAACAGGCGGACGTGGCCCAGCCACGGTATCTTCAACTCGGCGGTGCCGCGAATCCACTCCGGTTTTACGGGGTCGCTAATACGGACCACTTGGTCGTACTCGCCGTTGTTGTCGCCCTTGGTGATGAATCCGGCGTGCGGTGCGGGGCAGTTGGGTAACTCCTGGCAGTTTTCCGCACCGAGGATGTAATCCTTGTTCGCTTTGTCGTACCAGTTCTCTCCCTTGTCTACCCAGAAGCGAGCACGGTGGATGACGGGCGTTTCGTCGCTCCTCCCGTAGCGCAGGTAGATTACCACGTCACCGTAATCGTTGAACTTCTGGTAGCCGGTGTCTTTTCCCTCCTGATAGGTGACGACGCCGGTGTCGCCGTGGGCGGCGTCCGGCGGGAAGCGGTGCTGGTCCATGATGAAGATGAGGTCGCCTCGATACATCTGGGGTTGCATGCTCCCGCTCTCGACGGCCACCATCGGGGGCCACACGCCGCTGACGGCGAAGAGGATGAGACCGATTGCGACGACGACGGCGGCGCTCTCCAGCATCTCACGGACGAACACGACTGTCCCGTTGTCGGTGTGTCGGAACCAACGAATCCACGCGACCGGACCGGAGCCATCGGGTCCGGTGTCCCGTATACCGTCCGACGACGACTCGTCTGGGGGACTCATTACGGTTACGTAATCTTCCCCGCGTTGTCAACCTTCTGGGTTGGTTCGCTAGCCTTTTTGCCTATCCGCGTCTCTGGAGAGATGTGCCGCTGAAAACCCCGGCTCGAATCGTCAGAGAACTCACGAGTCGCGGGTACAACGCCGACCGCGAGGCCGTGACGCTCCTCGCGTCCGCCCCTGACCCCGGAACGGCGCTCGAACGTGCAGTCGAATCCGCCCCCGAGGACGCCCTGAAACTCTCCGTCGAACACGTGCGAACGGTTCTCAATGATTCCTCGAACGGGGCGCGTGACCCCTCCGCTTCAGGTGGAGTTTCTGCCGCGAAATCGACAGCAGACGCGACTTCATCTCCAGTTGAAACGAAGGGGTCTGTGTCACGAAGTCCCACCGAACAATCGGTGGACATCCTCAACGACATGACCGGCGCGAGCACTGGGACCGGCGAATACGACGATTTCGTCACGGTGTTCCGCGACCGGTTCCAGCGCCTTTCGGGTAAACTCCGTGGCCGGGTGAACGCCCGTCCGACGAACGCCGTTGCCAGCATGCCCGGCGGAAGCGACGCCGCCATCGTCGGCATGATAAGCGACATTCGTTCCACGGCGAGCGGGCACTGGCTCGTCGAACTCGAAGACACGAACGGGACCTTCCCGTGTCTCATCATGAAAGACCGAGAGTTCGCCAGCGTCGTTGACGAACTCCTATTGGACGAAACCATCGCCGTCGAGGGAACGCTCTCCGACGACGCGGGCATCCTGTTCGTGGACTCGCTTCACTTCCCCGACGTGCCGCGGACCTACCGGCCGTCGACCGCTGACCGCCACGTGCAGGCCGCGCTCATCAGCGACGTGCACGTCGGCAGTCAGGAGTTCATGGCCGACGCGTGGCATCGGTTCGCCAACTGGCTTCACACGGAGGAGGCAGAACACGTCGAATACCTCCTCATCTGCGGCGATATGGTTGAGGGCGTCGGTATCTACCCGAATCAGGACGAGGAACTCGACATCATCGACATCTTCGACCAGTACGAGGAGTTCTCGGAGTACCTGAAGGAGGTGCCGGGCGACTTGGAGATCGTCATGATCCCCGGCAACCACGACGCGGTTCGACTCGCCGAACCGCAACCGGGATTCGACGACGAACTCCGCTCCATCATGGACGTCCACGACGCGAAAATCACGAGCAACCCCTCCACGGTGACGATTGAGGGGGTCTCGGTGCTGATGTACCACGGCGTTTCGCTGGACGAAGTTATCGCCGAACTGCCCGCGGAAAAGGCGAGTTACGAGGAACCGCACAAGGCGATGTATCAACTCCTCAAAAAACGCCACGTCGCGCCGCAGTACGGGGGCCACACCCGCGTCGCGCCGGAGGAGAAAGACTACCTCGTCATCGACGAGGTGCCCGACATCTTCCACACCGGCCACGTTCACAAACTCGGTTTCGGCAAGTACCACAACGTCCTCGCCATGAACTCCGGCTGTTGGCAGGCCCAGACGGATTTCCAGAAGAGCGTGAACATCGACCCCGACTCGGGATTCGCCCCTATCGTCGATTTGGACACGCTCGACGTGACGGTTCGAAAGTTCGCCTGAGTCGAAGTCGGTCCCTGCTATCTGTTTTCCAGTCGAAATGGAGGGGGTTGATTTCCAGAGTCCCTCGCCAAAAACTTCGAACCGAACGTGGCTCGTCGGTGGAAATTGCCGTACCTCGAATTTCAAACACCGAAATCCGATTCCGCACTTACAGATGCGTTCTCAAACTGCCATCGGTGGATTGGTAGAATATAGATGAATTTGGGTGAGATTTGCGAAAATGTTCTTCCGTTCACATTCGGAAATAGCTATCGTCGGTTATCATGACTGTACCAGACCTCTCGGACGATACGACCCAACCGGGCGATTCGAACTCGACTTCCCGTCGGCGGTTTCTCGCGGGTGCCGCTGTAACGGGGTCGGCCCTCGCGCTCAGTAGCACCGCGATTGCGATGCAGTCGTCGGCGTCTGTCACGTTCGACGACCAGACCACGGGCGGCACGTCGGTCAGCGTCGCGTCGGCGACGCTCCCGAAGGGCGGTTTCATCGCCATCCACGACGACCGCCTCCTCGATGGGAAGGCGCTGGAGAGCGTCATCGGCGTCTCCGACGCGCTCGATGCGGGCACACACGAAACCGTCGATGTCGAACTGTTCGACGTGAAGGGAACGGAGTTCGACTCGAAGATGCTCGAGGAGGATGCCACGCTCATCGCCATGCCTCACGTGGACTCGAACGGCAACGGCGAGTACGAATTCGTCTCTTCCGGCGGGCAAACGGACGGCCCGTACACAGCGGACGGGGAAGCCGTCGTGGACGACGCGATGGTCTCCATCGAGATGGACACGAAACCGACCGCGGACGTCTGCTTCCGCGACCAGAAGTCCGACGGCGAGAGCGTCTGGGTCAACAGGGCGACCCTCTCGGACGGCGGCTTCGTCACCATCCACGACGCGAGCCTTCTCGACGGCAAAGTGTTCGACAGCGTTATCGGCGTCTCCGGCGCGCTCGACGCGGGAACCCACGAGGACGTCGAGATTTCGCTGTACGAGGGCGTCCCCGGCGGCGACTACGAGATGTCGATGCTGGAGGGAGACGCCACACTCATCGCCATGCCGCACTTCGACAGCGACGACAGCGGGTCCTACGACTTCCTCACGTCCGAGGGGGAGACGGACGGCCCGTACACGATGGACGGAAAAGCCGTCGTGGACGACGCGGAAATCACGCTCTCGGACGGCTGCTGACGTCGGCTCACGAATTCCCCATCGCAACCTTTCCCCGGTACTATCCTCGTTTCCGAGCGCTTACGTGCCGATATCGACGAAAAAGTAGGACCTCGCTTACGTTACCGGTTCAGCGTGTGAATCGCGTGGCCGAGCGCGTTCTCCGCACACTCCATCACGGCCTCCGAGAGCGTCGGATGGGTGTGAACCGTGGCGGCCACGTCTTCGAGCGTCGCGCCCATCTCGATGGCCAGACCGAGTTCGGCGACGAGTTCCGAGGCCTCGGGGCCGACGATTTGTGCGCCGAGGACGAACCCGCTCGGTTCGTCGGCGACGATGCGGACGAAGCCCTCGGAGTGGCCTGTCGTGAGCGCACGGCCGCTCGCTTGGAACGGGAATCGACCCACGACGGGTTCGAAGCCCTGTTCTTCGGCTTCGTCCTCGGTCAGACCCACGGTGCCGATTTCGGGGTCGGTGAAGACCGCGGCGGGCATGGCCTGATAGTCGAGCGCCGAGGGCTCTCCGGCGATGACCTCGGCGGCGACTTGTCCTTCCTTGCTCGCCTTGTGGGCCAGCATCGGTTCGCCCGCGACGTCACCGATGGCGTAGATGTGGTCTTTCTCGGTCCGCGCGCGGTCGTCCGTCTCGATGAAGCCCATCTCGTCGGTTTCGATGCCCGCGTCTTCGAGGTTGAGCGTGTCCGTGACGGGTTGGCGGCCGACCGCGACGAGGACTTTCTCGGCACCGAACTCCGAGACCTCGCCGTCCTCGTCCTCGGTCATGACGGTGATGCCGTCGCCGGATTCCTCCCATTCCTTCGCGGCCTGTCCGAAGTGGAAGTCGATGCCGAGTTCGTCGGCCTTTTTCTTGACCGGTCGCGCGAGGTCGTCCTCGTAGGCCGGGAGCACCGAATCGAGCATCTCGACGACGGTCACGTCGGAGCCGAGTTTGGCGAGGACGCCCGCCAACTCCATGCCGATGTAGCCCGCGCCGACGATGACGATGCTCTCCGGGACGTCCTCCATGGCGAGTGCCTGCCGCGAGTCGAGGACGTGTTCGCCGTCGAACTCGAAGCCGGGAATTTCGATGGGTCGGCTTCCGGTCGAGATGATGGCCTGTTCGAATTCGACCGTCTCCGAACCCTGTCCCTCGCCCTCGTGGACGACGCGAACCGAGTTCTCGTCCGCGAACTCCGCGCGGCCTTCCATCAGCGTGACGCCGTTGGCCTTACAGAGCTTTTCGACGCCGCCGGTCAGTTGCGACACCACGCCGTCCTTCCACTCGACCATCTCGCCGTAGTTCACGTCGAGTTTCGTGTAGATTCCCATGTCCTCGGCGTGACTGGCGTCGTAGGCCAAATCCGACGCCGTAATCATCGCCTTCGACGGGATGCAGCCGTAGTTCAGGCAGGTGCCGCCGTAGGCGTCCTTTTCCACGAGCGTTACGTCGAGTCCAAGTTGCCCCGCGCGGATGGCGGCGACGTAACCGCCCGGTCCCGCGCCGATAACCAGCACCTCAGTTCCAGTCGATATATCTCCGACGACCATTGGGTGACTAGAGTAGCTACCGGGTAAAAAATCAGGTGGATTACGCCCTGACGAGTAGACGATTGTCAACAACTGCCACGATTCCAAACTCAGTCTGACAGTGCGTGGAAACCATTATCCCTCGACCACATCTGTTAGAGTCATGAACCGTCTTTCGCGGTACGCCACCGGCCTCCTCGTCGCGAGCGTCGTCACTGCTGGCATCGCGTTCTTCGAATCCCCGACCGGAGAATCCCTTCAGCTCCTTCTCGGAATCGCACTCGTGTACGGCGTCGGGACGTCGGTCGCGCTTCGATATTGGCCGATTCTCCGGAGCAAAGACGGTCCGAAATGGGTCACCGGCGCGTTCGCCGGGGTCATGACGTTCGGGTGTCTGAGTCTGTTGAACGGCGTCGCTCCGTCGCCGAACTTCGGCGTGGCGGTGCTCGGGTACGGACTGGCAGGGTTCGGCTTCGTCTCCGGAATCGCGTTCGAACACGGCAGGGACCCCTCGTTGTAGCCCGTCTCCGATGTGAACATCATCGGGTTCATCCGGTTTCTACTAGCCCTCATCGGTGCCGCGACGCGGCTTACCGACTGGTTGTGGGGAGAGACTCCTACCCGAATTCGATAGTTTCGACGCGAAAAAAGTCACCCAGCGACGCGTCGGGCTACTCCAGCAGGAGCAGTCGCGGGTTGTGCAGGTATTCGAGCAGTTGGTTGGCGAACGACGCCACGACCGCACCGTCGATGATGCGGTGGTCGATGGACATCGAAATCGGGAGCGTGTAGCGCGCTTCCACTTCGTCGTCCACGACGACCGGCCGCTTCTTCAGCTCGCCCAGACCGAGGATACCGACCTCGGGGTGGTTGATGATGGGCGTCGCGTACTCGCCGCCGATGGCACCGAAGTTCGTGATGGTGAACGTGCCGCCCTGCATCTCCTCGCGCGAGATGGTGCGGTCGCGGGCCTTCTCGACTAGTTCGTTCATCTCCGAGGATATCTGGAGCATGTCCTTCTTGTCCACGTCCTTCAGGACGGGAACCATCAGGCCGTCGTCGGTCGCCACCGCGATGCCGATGTTGTAGTAGTTCTTGACGACGATTTCGTCGTTCTCCTCGTCCAGTGCGCTGTTGAGGTACGGGTAGTCCTTCAGCGCGGCCACGATGGCCTTCAGCACGAACGGCATGTAGGTCAGCTTGATGCCGCGCTCCTCGGCGATTTCCTTGAGTTCGGCGCGCGTCTCGACCAGTTCCGTCACGTCGATGGAATCGTGGTGGGTGACGTGGGGCGCGGTGAACTTCGACTTCTGCATCTGCTTGCCGATGGTGCGTCGAATGCCGCGATACGGAATGCGCTCCTCGCGCGGGCCGGTTTCGCCGGTCGCAACCGCGGCGGCGTCGGCGGCCTGCGCCTGCTGCTGTGCCTCGGCGTACTCACGAACCGCTTCGGGCGTGACGAACGCCTGTCCGTCGCGCTCTTCGGTGGACGGCACGGTGTTGATGTCGATGCCCTGCTCGTCGGCGAGACGGCGCGTCGCTGGCGCGGCCAGCGTCCGCTCGCGGTCGGCCGATTCGACCTGTGCCGGGGCGGCCGCGGTGGTCGCGCCAGTCCCGCCGGTCGTTCCGGTTTCGGCCGCCAGTTCGGAGTCCGCGGGTTCGCTTTCGACGGCTTCGGATTCTTCCTCGGCTTCCGATTCCGTCGCGCTCTCGGCCGCCGCGCGAACGTCGTGTTCGCTCACGCGACCGCTCGGGCCGGTGCCCTCGACGGACGCGATGTCCACGCCGAGTTCGCGCGCGAGTCGGCGAGCGCTCGGTGCCGCGAAGACGCGACCCTCGGGCGTCTCGGTTTCCTCCGCGTCCGCGGACGTGCTCGATTCCTCGACGGCCGCTTCTTGCGAATCCGTCGAGGCTTCGGCGCTCTCGGTCGCCTCCTCCTCGGGTTCCGCTTCCTCGCCTTCCACGTTGAACGTGAGGAGCACGTTGCCGACCGGGACGACTTCGCCCTCCTCTGCGAGCAGTTCGCGGACGGTTCCGTTGACCGGTGAGGGAATCTCGACGATTGCCTTGTCCGTCTCGACCTCCGCGACCGCCTGGTCTTCGGTGACGGTGTCGCCTTCCTCGACCTGCCAGCTGACGAGTTCACCCTCGGCGACGCCTTCGCCGACGTCGGGTAGCTTGAATTCGCGTACCATGTTAGAAGTTCACCGCGTCGCGGATGCCCTCTTTGATGCGGGTCGGCTCGGGCAGGTAGTAGTCTTCGAGGCTGTACAGCGGGAACGGCGTGTCGAAACCGGTGATTCGCTCGACGGGTGCCTCCTGGTAGAGGAGCGCCTCCTCCTGAATTGTCGCCGCGATTTCTCCGGCGAGGCCGCCCGTCTTGGGCGCCTCATGGACGACCGCCGCGCGGCCGGTCTTCTTGAACGACTCGATGATAGTGTCCGTGTCGAGCGGCGAGACGGTGCGGAGGTCCACGACTTCCACGTCGATTTCGTCCGCCAGTTCCCCGGCGGCTTCCATCGTCGGTCGGGTCATCGCACCCCACGTGAACACGGAGATGTCCGTCCCCTCGCGGCGCACCGCGGCCTCGCCCAACGGAACCTCGTAGGATTCCGTCGGAACTTCGTCACGGAACGCGCGGTAGATGAGTTTCGGTTCGAGGAAGATGACCGGGTCCGGGTCGCGGATGGCCGAGGTAAGCAGGCCCTTCGTGTCGTAGGGCGTGCTCGGCATGACGACCTTCAGACCGGGTTGGTGGGAGTAGAACGCCTCCATCGACTCGGAGTGAT
>NZ_MEIH01000137.1:0-8750 GCF_001723155.1 Haladaptatus sp. W1 | reverse complement strand
GAGTACTGGGGGAAGACCCAGCGCTCGTTCGTCGAGATGGAAGAGTCCGTCTACCGCGACGAACACCCCGTCAACTGGTGTCCGCGCTGTGAGACGGCCATCGCGGACGCGGAGGTCGAAAACGAGGACCGGACGGGGACGCTCTACTACGTCACGTTCGAGGGCGTGGACAACGATAACATCGAAATCGCAACCACGCGCCCGGAGCTCCTCGCGGCGTGTGTCGGCATGGCCGTGGACCCCGAGGACGAACGCTACGCCGACCGAATCGGCGAGACGTTTGAGGTCCCGCTGTTCGGACAGGAAATCGAACTCATCGGCGACGACGACGTCGACGGCGACTTCGGGACCGGCGCGGTGATGATCTGTACGTTCGGGGACAAACAGGACGTGGACTGGTGGGCCAGACACGACCTCGACCTCCGCCCCGTGTTCACGGAGGACGGCCGCCTGAACGAACTCGCCGACGAGTTCGAGGGGCTGACCATCGACGAGGCGAAGACGGAAGTCGCCGAGACACTGGACGAGGAGGGGTACCTGAACGACTCGGAAACCACCGAACAGTCGGTCGGCACCTGCTGGCGGTGTGACACCCCCATCGAAATTCTCTCGAAGGAACAGTGGTTCGTCGAGGTCGAACCGGACGAAATCGTCGAGAAGGCGAAGGAAGTCGAGTGGATTCCAGAGCACATGTACACCCGCCTCGAAGAGTGGGCGGACGGCATGAGTTGGGACTGGGTTATCTCCCGCCAGCGCGTGTTCGCCACGCCGATTCCCGCGTGGGAGTGCGAGGAGTGCGGTCACTGGCACATCGCCGAAATCGAGGAACTGCCCGTCGACCCGACGGAAACTGGCCCCGCAGTCGGCGACTGTCCCGAGTGCGGTGGGGATTCGTGGGTCGGTGAAACCGACGTGATGGACACGTGGATGGACTCGTCCATCACGCCGCTTCACATCAGCGGATGGCCCGAGGACATCGAACTGGACGAGTTCGAACCGGTGGCGCTCCGCCCGCAGGGGCACGACATCATCCGAACGTGGGCGTTCTACACGCTCCTCCGCGTCGGCGAACTCACCGGCGAGCGGCCGTGGGACGAAATCCTCATCAACGGTATGGTGTTCGGTCCGGACGGCAACAAGATGAGCAAGTCGCGGGGCAACGTCGTCACGCCGACGGACGCCGTGGACGAGTACGGTGCCGACTCGGTTCGACAGGCGCTGGTCCTCGGCGGACAACCCGGAAGCGACGTGCAGTTCCAGCCGAAGGAAGCGACGTCCGCCTCGCGGTTCCTCACCAAAATCTGGAACATCCTCCAGTTCTCGGAGAACCACTTCGACGAGAACACGCCGGAGATCAGCGACCCGGCCTACCGCGACGCGGACCGCTGGATTCTCTCCCGACTGTCGCACACCGCCGAAAGCGTGAGCGACGATATGGAGCGGTATCGCTACGATAGGGCGCTTCGAACGCTCCGAGAGTTCGTCTGGGAGGACCTCGCGGACGACTACCTCGAACTGGTGAAGGGTCGCCTCTACGAGGGACGGCCGGGCGAGCGAAACGCCGCGCGCCACGCGCTGTACACGTGTGTTTCCTCCGTCGTTCGCATGCTGTCCCCCTTCTCGCCCTTCTTCAGCGAGGAGGTCTACAGCTACCTCCCCGGAACCGAAGAAAGCGTCAATCTGGCCACGTGGCCGGACGTCGAGATGCGCGACGACGAGGCCGAACTCGCGGGCGAAATCATCGCCGAAGTTGCGAGCGAGGTCCGGGCGTGGAAATCCGACGAGGGAATGGCCCTCAACGGCGAACTCGACCGCATCGAACTGTACGCCGACGCGGAGCGCCACCCCGACACCTACGACCTGAGCGAAGCGGTGAACGGCCCGGTCTACCTCGAAGAGGGACGACCGAACGTCGAACTCGCGCCTGTCGGCGTCAGCCCCGACCACTCGTCCATCGGGCCGAAGTTCCGCGACAAGGCGGGTGCGGTCGTCGGCGCGCTCGAATCGACGGACCCCGCCGAACTCAAAGCGCAGTTGGACACCCACGGCGAAATCATGTTGGACGCCGTGGGCGAAGAGGTCACCCTCGACGGCGACTGGGTTGAAATCGAAGAGGAGTACCGCGCCGAGAGCGGCGAAGAAGTCGAAGTGCTCGAAACGGAGCACGCGACGGTTCTCGTCTTCCCGTAGACGGGGCGCATCCGACGAGCCGTCGTCTTTACGTTCCGACCCGTCGTGTCCCGATTGGGGGAAATCATGCCAGTTAGTGACATTGCTTCGATGGAAGTCATCACCGCCAAGGAAGAGACCGACCTCGTGGACATCGCGTCGATGATGAGCGAGGAGAACGTCGGGTGTGTTCCCATCGTCGACGGGAGACGTCCGGTCGGTATCGTGACGGACCGCAAAATCGCGCTTTCGCTCGCCGACGAGGCCGACGCATCGGGCCGAACGGTCGGCGACGTGATGACGAGAGACCCAATCACGATAGACGCCGACGCCAGCGTTCACGACGCCATCGAGCGGATGGAGGACGCGGACATCCGTCGAATACCGGTCGTGGAAGACGAAGAGTTGGTGGGAATCGTCACGCTCGACGACGTGCTCGTCATGCTCGCGGACGAGATGGACGACGCCGCCGACGTCATCGAGGAGCAGACGCCGCGCTTTTGAATCACCGGAACTTTTCTTTCGCTCCTCGACTGTCGTGATATGGACGACCGAGTTCACGAACACGCGGAGGTACTGGTCGACTGGAGCGCGCGAATCGAGGAGGGCGACGATGTCGTCGTCATCACGGACGAGGGAGCACACGACCTCGCCGTCGCGGTCGGCGAGGCGGTCGGAAAGCGAAACGCGAACCTGCTGACGGTGTACAACTCCGGGGAGGTCGAGCGCGCGTACCTTCGCGCACACGACGGGGAGTTCGACGAGAACCCGGCACCCGAACTGGCGATGTACGAGAACGCCGACGTGGTGCTTCGCCTCGCGGGGAGTACGAATACGACGGCACAAGCGGACGTACCGGGGGAGACGAAGCAGGCGTACAACAAGGCGCGGATGGATATCCGAAAAGCCCGACTCGACGCGGACTGGGTTTCGACGCTTCACCCGACCCGCGCCTACGCACAGCAGGCCGGGATGGCCTACGAGGAGTACCAGGATTTCGTGTACAGTGCCGTCCTCCGCGACTGGGAATCGCTGGCGGACGAGATGGCGACGATGAAGACGCTACTGGACGAGGGAAGCGAGGTCAGAATCGTCAAGGAGGACACCGACCTCACGATGTCCATCGAGGAGCGAACCGCGGTCAACAGCTGTGCGACGGTGGCCTACGACTCGCACAACCTCCCGAGCGGCGAGGTGTTCACGGCACCGTACGCGACCGAGGGCGAGGTGTTCTTCGACGTTCCGATGACCCTGCAAGGGAATCGCATCCAAAACGTCCACCTCACGTTCGAGGACGGCGAAGTCGTCGATTTCAGCGCCGAAACCGGCGAGGACGAGTTGGCTGACATTCTCGACACGGACGAAGGCGCGCGGCGGCTCGGCGAACTCGGCATCGGGATGAACCGCGGCATCGACCGCTTTACCGACAGCATCCTCTTCGACGAGAAGATGGGCGATACGGTTCACCTCGCGGTCGGACGAGCCTACGACGCCTGCCTTCCCGAAGGAGAGACGGGCAACGAGAGCGCCGTCCACATCGACATGATAACCGACATGAGCGAAGAGTCGCGGATGGAAGTGGACGGCGAAGTAGTCCAACGAAACGGTACGTTCCGGTGGGAAGACGGGTTCGAGGAGTAGATTCGAGAAGTCGTGCCGTGAGCGAGTGAAACGAGCGAGCGGGCAGTTTTTGGCGAGGACTTACTTCCACCAGTCGCTCCGTCGGTCGCGTGCGGACGCGTGCTGGAACGGGGGTGCGAGTTCCGACTCTTCGAGCCCGAACCCGTAGCCCAGCCAGTAGCCGACGTACCAGCCGACGGCATCGGTATCGACGTCGGAAATAGAAATCGTCAGCCGGTCGTACTGCTCCAGCGCGTTGTCGTGGTCCGGGTCGGTTCCGCGGACGCCGCCGCAGGAACCGCTCGACCCCGGATTGCACGGGAGCGTATCGGGGAAACGAATCAGAACGTCGGCGGCCGAGCGGTCGTCCGTGAAGGTAAACGAGACGTTCGACGGGACGGTTCCGTCCGCGCCGTCGGCATAGTAGTCGAGCGCGCGGCGGACCTGCTCTTTCACGGCCTGTCTATCGTCCGTCTGGCCGAGGTAGACGGTGAACGACGCGTCCGCCCACGGGAGGTCACGCTCGCTCGCGTCCGGCAGCGGGCGGGACGCGAGCGCGGCCTCGGCGGCCATGATGGATTGCGGGGCCGAGCTGTGGTTCAGACCGAGGGTGTGGCCGAGCTCGTGTTTCAGGATGAGAATCGTCGATTCGTTCGAGAACGAATCGTCCACGTCTATCTGCATAGGCCGGGATATCTGTGCGGCCTCGGTGATGTACGGCGCACAGCCGACGGCGTGGTCCACCCGGGGACAGCTCTTGACGGAATCGACGAAGTTGATAACGAGGTCCGGATTCTCGGCGTTCGGGACGAGTTCGTACTGAATAGAGTACCCCGCGTATTTCGCGCTGTGGCGCTCCCAGTAGTCGAGCGCGCGCCGAACGTCGTCGGTATACCCACGCGTGCCGTCACTCGTATTGATAGCGACCGTCACCGGACCACCCCACGGATTCGAGCGATCCGCGACCGTCCCCGTTTCCGTCGCGGTCCGCGTTCCCTGCATCGTTGGGCGGTCAGTCGCGGTGTGCGTCGTCGTTCGGTCGAACTGTGCACCGGCACAGCCCGCGAGAACGAGACAGACGACGAGCATGAGCGCGCGCCAGTTCATTGGTACAGTTTCGGTTCGTCGTACTATCAAACCTTCCGCCTTCGGAAACCGCGGGCGAAACAAACGATCCACGCGAGAGATATTTAGACGGACCCTAATCGCGTATTTTTCACGCGACTATCGAACGGTAATCACGGATTGAATGAGTATGAGAGACATTTCCAATCATTCCATAGAACCTTTCAAACCGACTGTCAATCGTTTAGAACCGTTCAATCCGTTATTTTGCTGTTGAAACGAGAAACTGTGCATAACCATCGTTCTTACTTATTGGTGGTGGAATCATTGTCCGAATTGGGCAGCATGACGTACATCAAAGCAAGCGCCGCCTTGGCGGTCGTGGCAATAGAAATACTCGCTGGGGTCGCATTACTGGCAGTCGCGTTCGGAATATGAATGATGGCTGAGGGGAGTAAGCCCCCTTCTGTTCGACCCAGTATTCGGCTCAGCGTCCGAACCATCTCCGGACAAGGTCCGGAGGCGCGTCGGAGTGTATCCGACGGCGCGTCCGGGCTACCAATATGGCACGGACTTGCACCGGCAAGGATTCACCGTTCCATCCATTCTTCGCGGTCACCGCACTGACAGCGCCAGCGCGGTCGCGTGATGGCGATGCCATCACGCTTCCCTCGGTGGGTTAACTTCCTACCCTTACGGGTCGGTTCGCACACCTCATCGGTCGCGCGAAGCGGTCTCGTTTCTGTTCCAGAGCCAGTGGTCTCCCACTCCGGACTTGCGTCCGGTTGCCTACCCGGCTGGTGGGGGGACTTTCCTCACGTAGGTACCGGAAATCGATACCGTCCGCACGCGACGAGCGCCGCGTGCACCGCGGAAACCGGGCTCCCTCTGCCGAAGAAAGCTAGCCGTTGCACGCGTTTAAGCCGTTCGATACTGGTAGTCACGTCCCCTTAAAGCTGGCCAGATTGAAGGGAAGCGTTGAAGATGTTTCTGTGCATAAGCTACCTGTATGTCTGAGGCACAGGCAGTAACCCTCACCTACGAGGATGGCACGCGCGCGGTCGAACTCGCACGGGAGGCCGTCAATTCCTACGTTATCAACGGACAACGAGAACAACCGGGAAGCATGCGAGAGGCGTTCTACGCACGCACCGGCGTCTTCGTCCGGCTCGAATCCACCCGTGGTCGTGGAAGCCTACGCGGGTGCGCAGGTGCCTACGACACGAGCGAACAGTTAGGGCACGCAATCGTCGATTCGGCCATCGCGGCCGCGAGCGGAGATTCGTGCGGGTCGGAAATCGAACCCGCCGAGTTGTCGAATCTCAACATCTCCGTGTTCATCGTCGAGGAAACCACGTTGTCGAACGACCCGGCAAACGACATTCGGCTCGGACGACACGGCGTCGCCGTCGAAGGTCGCGGCGGCGAAGCGTGGATGTATCCGACGCTTCCGGTCGAGCACAACTGGAGCAAATTCGAGTATCTCGACCGAACCTGTCGAAAGGCGGGTCTCCCCCACGGCGCGTGGGAGGACGACGACGTGATGGTAACGATCGTCGATGGGCCGGTGTTCCGAGAGAGAGAGCCGGAAGGGAGTATCGAGCGAATTTAAAATTCGACCGCTGTCGCGTCTTCGATAGCCCGTCGAGCAGCGGCATCGATATCGAACTCCCGTACCAGTTCACCGTCACGGATTAGCGGCTGTAGCAACTGCTCGCCCGATGCCTCGTGTCGCGCAAGACCGACGTGATGGCCGCCATCGGCGGTTCGATAGACTTGTTTTTGACCGGAGAGTTTGCCGCGCTTCGAGACCGGTTCGCCGTCCACTTCCACGATGTCGAGCGCGAAATCGATCGGTTCCGCGTTGCTGACGTAGCTCCCGACGCCGAACCCGTCGGCGATGCCATCGAGTTGCCGGAGCTCGTCCGGTCCGAGACCGCCGCTGGCGAAGATGTCCACGTCCGCGAAGCCGTGCGAATCGAGTTCCCAGCGGAGTTCCCGAAGGATGTGCTCGAAGTCGCCGCGCCGCGACCCCGTGGTATCGATACGAACGCTGTCCAAATCGTCGCCGAGCGCGTTCACCGCGCGGAACACCTCGTCCTTTTCGTCCGAGAAGGTATCACAGAGCGCGACCCGTGGCACGTCCTCGCCGACCGCGGCGTCGAACGCGCGCCACGCGTCCTCCTGATTGCCCGCACCGAAACAGAGCATCAGCGCGTGGGGCATGGTTCCGCCGGGTTCCCGTCCGAGCACCTCGCCCGCGGCGACGTGTGAAAAGCCGTCCAGACCCGCGACGAGGGCGGACCGTTCGACGACGGCCGCGATGGACGGGTGGACGTGGCGCGCGCCGAAGCTCAGGACGGTCGAATCGGGGGCCGCGAGTCGTGCTTCGAGCGCGTTCGTCGCCATTCCGGACGCGTGCGAGAGGAACCCCAACAGCGAGGTTTCGTACCGCGCGAAGTCGAGGTAGTTCCCCTCGATGGACATGACCGGCCCGCCGTCGAACAACCGTCCCTCGGCCATCGCATCCACGTCTATCGGAAGTCCTTCGAGGAGGTGCGCCGCGTCTTTCACGCCGGAGAGGAGTTCGAACTCGCCGGTCGGGAACTGGTCGGCGGTCACTTCGGCGACGACGTGCGGGTTCTTCCCGGCGGCTTCGAGCGTCGTCTCTGTGCGAAGGAAATAGGCGTCCGTCGCGGTTCCGTCTCGAATCGACTCCTCGGGAACCACGTCGAATCGGTCGCTCACGCGAACCACCTGTCTTGCATATCGGGGGTATTCCCGCGAGAGAGAAAAAGAACCGGATTCGTCGGTCGAGAGAAACGCGGAATCTACGACGCCGCGTTGCTGTGGACGTTCGAGAGGTCGGAAACCGTCGGCGCGTTCACGATGACGACGGTGTTGCCGTTCTGTCGAACCGAGAAGGCGTCACCGAAGCCGGTGCTGTCGGGCACCGTCCACGTGTTCTGCTTTCCGTCGACCTGCTTTGCGTGGTGGTAGTTGAGCAACTTCTCGTACGCGTCCACGAACTCGCTGGCGTCCTTCTTCGAGTCCCACTTCGTCTTGAAGACGTAGCCGGTCTCGTTGTTGCCCGCGTTGTCGTTCGTGTAGACGACTATCTTGTCGCCGTCCCACCCGTTCGTGGGTTTGCTCTGATAGTTGAGCGGGTCCACTTTTTGCATCTGGCCGTCCGCGTTCCGGTTGAAGAAGTTCCGTGACGGGATTATCTGCGTTTTCCCCTGGCTCTCGAAGTAGGGATACATGAACATGGCGAAGAGGCCGGTTTCGCCGACCTCGCCGTAGTTCGGTCGCCCCTCCGGCTGGAGGCGCGTCCAACCGTCGCTCGTCGAGTCCTGCACGGAAATCGTGGACGGTTCGTCCTTCTGGTACTTGTCCGGGTGGATAATCTGCTCCGTGCTGGCGGGCGGGTTGGAGTAAACGTCGTTGACGCCCTCCCAACCCGACTGGTTGCGGACGTGGCGCACGAAGACGGGACCGTCGCTGTAAGGCTGGTATTTGATGAGGTACGGCCCGTAGTTGGTGAGTCCGCCACCGCTTCCGCCCTGCTTGGTGTCGGAGAAACACGTTCCTTTCCACTCGTTTTGACACCGCTCGTCGTAGAGATATTGGACGTTGTTGGCTTCACCTTCGAGCAGGCCGTCCACGGCGTTGTGCCGTTCGCGGGTGGTCTGGTCGAACGAAGAGAGGTTGAAGTGCTGGTCCTGAAGCGCGTGCGTGAGTTCGTGGGCGAGCGTGCTCTCGCTCACGTGCAGGTTCTCGTTGTTGTTCGAGACCAGCACGATGGACTTCTTCGACGGACTGTAGAAGCCGCCGATGGACGACCCCGAGTTCTGGTTCTGCACGCCGATGGAGTCCGTCGATTCGCCGATCATGAA
>NZ_MEIH01000136.1:0-11028 GCF_001723155.1 Haladaptatus sp. W1 | reverse complement strand
TGCTCCGTCGGAGTCCTTTGGCTATTATACGGTCGGTCTCTCCGGGGATCACTACATCTACGTCGTCCTCGACGAAAATGGTGACGGGTTTTACAACGCTACTGAACAATACATGAACGTCTCAGTTTCCACGAGCGATAACTCCTTTAACGACCGTTTTCCTGCCGGAAAGACCGCTGGCTTGGATGGAACGTACGACGTGTATGCGGTTAGCGACAATTCCTTCCCTGATAAAACGCTCGACGCTGGCGATAACTTGACGAGCGGGACACCGGCCCAAGTCACCATCGACGGCAGCGCGCCGTGGGTCTCCGACGTGAACCTCACGAACCCGTCGGGCCAAACGCTCGAATTCTCCTTCACGACGAACGAGCAGTTGAACGGAACGTCCGTCTCGCTCACCGGCCCGGAACCGACGACGACGTTCACCAAGAGCGATTTCACCGAAACCAACGACAGCGGAACCTACACGTATACCGTCTCCTACGCTGGGTCGAGTGACGGCGACTACACGGCAGACGTCACGCTCGCCAACGATACGGTCGGCAACGACGCCGCGACCAACCAGTCGGCGTCGGCGCTGACGGACAGCGTTACCGTCGATACCGTTCCGCCAGGGCTACAGAGTATCGAGACGGAGGTCGGGAGCACTACCGCGGTGCTCACGTTCAACGAGAGCGTCGTCGATGAGGGCGGCAACGCGCTCACCGCGGGCGACCTGCAGTTCACGGACGGCAACGGGGGTGGCGCGACGAGCATCAGTTCGGTGAGTCACACGGCCGGGTCGGACACGGCGACGGTGACGTTCGACGCCGCCGTTTCGGCGACCGACCTCGGGAACGACACCATCGCCCCGAATGCGAGTCGCGTGTACGACCCGTACGGGAACGCAGCGGTGACGGCGGCGAAATCGTTGCGGGATACGGTGGGGCCGAACGCGCCGACCGGCGCGTCGGCGTCCGACATCAACGCGAGCAATCAGGGCGATTACACCGTCTCGGTGACGCTGCCGGACGACCACGAGGCAGGGACGGTACAACTGTCGCTCGACGGCGGGACGGTGACGAACAGCACGACGGTCGCGGGCGAATCCGACGCCGATTCGAGCGGCGAGACAGTCACGTTCAGCAACCTCGACGCGTCCGGCCTCCCCGAGGGGTCGATTTCGATAGGTGCGACGTTCACCGACTACGGCGGGAATTCGAACGCCGCGCCGGGACTGGCGAGCGTGACGAAGGACACCGTGCTCCCGGAAGTGGTCGACGCCAGCATCTCGAACGCGCCGATCGGGACGTACGATACCGGGACCCAGCAGACCGTGACCGTCGCGTTCGACGAGGCCCTGAACCAGAGCATCTCTCCGACGGTCGAAATCACGAACCTCAACCGGACCTACGCCGTCACCGGGGGATTCGACGACGCCACGACGTGGACGGGGACGGTCACCATCGCGGACGACGACGAACAGCGGACGGCGACCATCACGGTATCGAACGCGACCGACACGGTGGGGAACGTGATGACCCCCGACGGGTCGAACACGTTTCAGGTCGACAGCACGGGACCGGCGAAGCCCGATTCGACCGCCGCGGGCAACGTCACGCGGAGCAATCGAACCGACTACAACGTTACGGTGAACCTCGTCGCCGACTCACAGGCCGACGAAGTGAGCGTCGAGGTGACGGACGGGACGACGACGACGGTCGTTTCGAACCGGAGCATCACGCCCGGAACCGAGACGGTAACCGTCACCGGAATCGACGTGTCCTCGCTGGACGACGGCGCGATTACGGTGACCGCGCTGGCGCTCGACGGCGGGTATGCCAACACGGAGGGGTACGCCGCACCGACGACGGTGACGAAGGACACGAAACGGCCGAGCGCGTCGTCGATAACCATCGGTGACGGCGAAATCAACGATGCGGACGCCGGAACCGCACGGACGGTGACGGTCACGTTCGACGAGGCGATGAACCGGAGCGTGAGTCCGACCGTGGCAGTCACGGACCTCAATCGAACGTACACCGTCAGCGGCGGGTTCGACAGCGACACGACGTGGACGGGGACGGTCACCATCGCGGACGACGACGAGACGACGACGGGGAACGTCACGGTGTCCGGTGCGGCGGACAGCATCGGCAACGGACTCGTGGCGGCGACTCACGCGTTCTCGGTCGATACGGAGACGCCGACGATAACCGGGTTCGGCGTGACGCACACCGGCGGCGGGACGGTCACGGTGTCGTTCAACGCCAGCGAATCCCTCGACGCGGCGTCCGTCGCTCTCGATACGCCGTCGGGGACGACGACGCTGGGGTCGTTCACCGAATCCGGGAGCGGTCCGTACGAGTACACCGCGACGTATTCGAGCGGCGACGACGGGTCCTACACGGCCACGCTGAACGCGGCGCGGGACGCGGCGGGCAACGACGGGGCGACGGGGCAGTCGGACGGCGTGACCGTGGACACGACGCCCCCGACGTTCGGGAATCCGACGCCCGAGGGTACGACCGTCACCGACAACGAGTCCGTGCTCTCCGTCGATATCGCCGACGCGACCGGGAGCGTCGATGGCGGTTCGATTCGCGTCACGGTGGACGACGCGAGCGGAACGAAGCTCGCCGCCGTCGGAACAACCCACGGCGGCGTGTCCTTCGGCGGCGGGACGCTCACCATCGACCCGACGGCGGCCGGAATCAGGTTGGCCGACGGCGGCGTGAACGTCACCGTCTCGGCGAACGACACGGCGGGCAACGGGAACGCGACCGAGTTCTCGTACGTCGTCGATACGGCGGCACCGACGTTCGCCAACCCCGTTCCGACCGGAACGGTGACGGACAACCGGACGGCGATTAACGTGGACATCGCCGACACGACGACGAACGTGGACGAGGGGAGCATCCGGGTGACGCTCAGCAACGCGAGCGGACAGTTGTTCGGCGGCGGAACCGCAACGGATGGTGTGTCCTTCGGCGGCGGGACGCTCACCATCGACCCGACGGGAACGGGGGTTCCGACGCTGCCGAACGGTACCGTCACCGTGAACGTCTCGGCGAACGATACGGTCGGGAACGAGGGAACGACCGGGTACGCGTTCGGCGTGGACGTCCCTCCGTATGTCAACGGTTTCGCGGCGACGAAGGCCGGAGGAATGGACATCGATGTGTCGTTCGATTCGGCGGACCAACTCGACGCGGTGGGGGTCGCGGTGAGCGGCGCGGAGAGCGGCACGCTCACGACGAGCGACTTCACCGCGACACCGGACGGCAACGGGGGATACACCTACGCGGCGACGTACACCGGGGGGACCGACGGGAACTACACGTTCGAGTTGGTCACCGCGGACGACGGCCGGACCGACGGCGCGACCGGTCAAACGGAAACCGTGCTCGTCGACGACACGGCACCGGCGGTGACCCTCTCGGCACCCGACGGCGGGGCGACCGTCCGCGGCGGGGAGACGATACCCATCGAGTGGACCGCGACGGATTCCGTGAGCGTCGACACGGTTTCCATCGCGTACAGCACCGACGGCGGCGGAAACTGGACGACAGTTCGGTCCGACACGGCGAACGACGGAACCGAGGACTGGACGATACCCGCCGTCGATTCCGGGTCCGTATCGGTTCGCGTCAGCGCGACCGACACGAGCGGCAACGTCGGCAGCGACGCCAGCGACGCGACGTTCGCCATCGACTCGACCGCACCGACGGTCGGAAACTACACCGTGACCAATCCCAGCGGGCAGGACGTTACCGTCTCCTTCGACGCCGACGAGCGGGTGGAGACTATCTCCGTGGCCGTCTCGGGGAGCGAGTCGGGGACGCTGACGAGGGCGGATTTCTCCGAGACGGCGACCGGAAGCGGGACGTACACCTACGCGGCGACCTACGTGGGGTCGAGCGACGGGAACTACACCGCGACGCTGAACGCGGCGGCGGACGACGCGGGCAACGACGGTGCGTCCGGCGAGACGGACGGCATCGGCATCGACACGACGCCGCCGACGATTTCGAACGTCTCCGTCTCGAATCCGACGCGCCAAGAGGTGCGCCTGCGCTTCGATAGCTCGGAACGGCTCTCGGCGGTCCGCGTCACCGTCTCTGGTGCCGAAACGGCCACGCTGACCCGGAGCAATCCGTCGGCGAACGGCGGGACCTACGTCGTCACGTACATCGGCAGCGTCGATGGGACGTACACGGCGACGCTGGACGAGGCGCTCGACGACGCGGGCAACGACGGTTCGAGCGGCGAATCTGGGTCCGTCACGGTGGACGCCACACCGCCGAGCGTCTCGACGGTCAACGCGACGAACCCCGCCGGGAACGAAATTCGGGTTCGAATCGAGAGCTCGGAGCAACTCTCGTCCCTCGACGTCGCCATCTCCGGTGCGGAGAACGAGACCCTGACGCTCGCGGACTTCGCCGAGAACGGCACGACGTACACCGCGTCCTACGACGGGAGTTCGGACGGCCGGTACGACGTGACGGTCGTCGGGTTCGCGGATACCGCGGACAACGAGGGAGCGGCGGGGCAGACGGACGACGTTACCTTGCAGGCGCGCCCGCCGACCATCTCGAACTTCGTGGCCACCAGCCCGGCCGACAGGCGGGTTGTCGTCGGCTTCGATAGCTCCGACCACCTCTCGGCCGCCACCGTCACCATCGGCGGCGAGGAGAACGCCACGTTGACGTTGCCCGACTTCACCGAAAACGGGACGTCGTACACCGCGACCTACAACGGCAGCGTGGACGGAACCTACACGGCGACGCTCGACGAGGCGCTCGACGATGCGGGCAACGACGGGTCGTCGGGGGAAGTCGCCAGCGTCACCATCAACACGACACGAACCGGAACGGGAGGAAACGGGACCGGTGGTGGCGATGGGGGCGGCGGTGGAAGCGGCGGAAATGGAAGTGATGGGAGCGGCGGAAGCGGAAACGATGACGGCGGAAGCGACAGTAGCCCCGGAACCGGTTCCGGGTCCGATTCCACGGGAACCGACGCCGACGCGCACGACCCGAAACTCTCCGTGGATGTCACGCGCGGGACGAACGAGACGACGAACGTCTCCGTGAGGAACGCCGATGCGAACCAGCGGGTCGGCGTGGCGTTCGGCAACGAGACCGGCTCGAACGGCGTGAACCTCAGCCGGTTGAACCTCACCGTCGAGCGGCCGATGGACTACAGTCTGACCGTCAACGCCTCCGCCGCCCGGCTCGGCGACGCGTCCGACTTCGGCGGCCACGCGGTCGGGTTCGTCGAGGTCGACCATTCGGTCCGCGACGCCGACATCGACGGCGCGGGACTCACGTTCCGAATCGACGCCCGCCGCTTCGAGGAGACCGGTATGGACGCCACCGAGGCGGTGGTCTACCGGTACCACGGCGGCCGGTGGAACGCCCCCGACACCAGCGTGGTCGGCAGAGACGGCGGCGAGTACGTCTTGCGGGCCGACTCCCCCGGCCTGTCGGTGTTCGCGGTCGGACTTCGGGACGCGGACCTGCTCTCGGTGACGGGTGCGAGCCTCTCGAAACCGTCCGCCGCGGTCGGCGCTCCCGTCACGGCGTCCGCGACGGTCACGAATCGAGGGAACTGGCTGGCGAACGACTCGCTCGCCGTGACGGCCAACGGGACGACGCTGGCCGCTCGAACCGTCACTATTCCGGCCGGGGAGACGGTAACGGTCACGTTCGACGTGACGCGCGACCGCCCCGGAACTTACGGCATCGCCATCGACGACGTATCGGCCGGGACCGTCGCCTTCTTCAGGGCAGCCGACGAGAACCGGGAGACGTCTCGAACGACGACCACCGACGTCGGGACGACGAAGGAAACCTCGACGGCGACGTTGCGGGCGACGCCCGGAACGACCGAGAAGGCGTGGGATGCAGGCACCACGCGGCAGACGGGCGGCGGTCCCAATGGTTGGCTGTTCGCGGGCCTCGCCGTCGTCGCCGTTCTCGTGGCGCTCCTCGTGAGACGCGTGCGGTGAGTTGCTATCGAGAGAAAGCGACCCATCCATGGGAGCGAGGCGATTATGTGGATACCACGGAAGTCGGCGCTCCTTGTGACGAATTGGTCACCATATCCACGAATAACCCACCATACGTGTCCGGATGACCAGATGCCGGTGGCTAGAAACTGTTTTCGTCTAAAAAAACGTGATTTTTGAAAACGAATGCGGAACCCTTAACCGTGTCGTGGGACTGTGTATAATCGTAATGGCATCCGGTAAAGTTGATTTCTTCAACGATACAGGCGGTTACGGCTTTATAGAGACTGACGACGCGGACGAGGACGTTTTCTTCCACATGGAAGACGTTGGCGGCGAGGATCTCACGGAAGGTACCGAAATCGAATTCGACATCGAGCAGGCCCCCAAGGGTCCGCGCGCGAAGAACGTCGTTCGACAGTAAACTCGAATTTTCGCACCGTCGCCACACGGCGACAGGGCGCACTTTCGTTTCTTTCAATGCACTCGCTCTCCGAGAGCGATGGCTCTGACGGTACGTTCACGGGAAGGAAAACGCATTCTCGAATCGGATTCGACGGTCAGAACAGTCGCCAGAGCAGCGACCGAAGTCGGTAGCCGAGCGACCCGTTTCGATAGCCGCGCCACCCGCTCATGCCGCCCGCGAGCGTCGTGGCGTCGTACCCCTCGTCGTCGAGGACGCTGGTCGCGCGCGTGGCGACGACGCCCATCTTACAGACCGTGATGACGGGTCTGTCTTGTGGGATTTTTCCAAGACGGCCGCGAAGTGCGTCCTCGTTACCCGCGCGAAGTTCGTCGTACACGGGGACGTTGCGGCTCCCGTCGATATGGTCCGACTGAAACGCCTTTCGCGGTCGAATATCGAGAACGAACGGCGCGTCGTTGGCGTCGAGTCGCTCGTCCAGTTCGTCGGGACGAATCTTGCTCATCATTCCCACAATCGTACCGAGTCGTTAAAGCCCTGACGTCATCGGCATGTCCGAGACGAGCGTGTTCGATGGGGTCCCGATGTGCACAGAATCGCACCTCGCACGAAAATAGCGACCGCTGGAAAATTCTGCCTCCCGGAATTGACGGTGAGAAGTCCGCTTCAGTTCGCCGAAGGCGTCATTGAATGTGGCCTTCGCGACGGAGTTGGTCCGCGTCCTGACTCGTGTAGCGCCACTCGATGTTGGCCTTTTCGTCCTGCCAGTCCCACGGCTCGATGAGCACGATGTCGCCCTCTTCGATCCACGTCCGGTATTTCATGCGACCGGGAATGCGGCCCATTCGTTCCTTTCCGTCGTTACATCGGAGCTGTACGTGGTTGCCACCGTTGTGCTGGGTGACGACCGCGAACATCTCGTCGTTGTTTGGCATTCGGAGATTCCGACGCCCTGTTTCTTCACTCACAGGTGGAATATGTGGCGGACACGGTTAAGTGGTAGGTGTCGCTCGATACCGCGTGTCACGGGCGAGATCATTCCGAACGAATCGCGTCCGTGGCTCGTCGTTTCCCTGACCTCACCCCGGGTCGTCCGACCGTCGAAACGCGGATTATTTACTCGCGTCCGAAATCACAATTCTGCCGATATCGGAGTTATGAGGGCACTAAGACGGCCGTAAACCGTGCATAATTATACGTCTCGGGATGGGGCGTTCAAGCACGATGTCAGACACTGGGCAGTCAGTCCAATCCCTGAAGTCGACACTCCCCGATCCGACCGAGGCCGATAACGTACGATATAATCCGTCCTTGGAACAGCTCCGCGAATTCTCGCGGGAGCTGGAGACAACGGCCGAGTTCGGCTCCGCGTCCTACGTCAGCCGCGAGCGGTCGCGCAACGCCGACAAGACGAAGAACGCGGTGGACGAGGAGTTCGACGCGGACGACTTCGCACACATCGAGGATGCGGTGACGTACGCCCGAGAACACGAGATGCTGTGCGTCGACCGCATGATGGGCCGACACGCCGACCACTCTTACCGATGCCGACTCTACGTTCCGACGAAGTACGGTCGAATCGCCCTCGCGTGGGCGAACCTCTTCGAACCGGTCGATGGACCGGGCGAACCCGATTTCGTCACGGTGCAGGTACCCGACTGGGACGAAATCGCCGTCCGCATTCGTCCCGAGGAGGGGATGACCGCCGTGCTCGGCAGCGACTACACCGGTGAGGCGAAGAAGTCCTTCCTCCGGCTGTTCATGTTCCACGCCAAGAAGAAGGGCGGACTCGGACTGCACGCGGGAAGCAAGCGGGTCACGTTACAGGACGAAGACGACGAGCTTCGTGACGTCGGACAGGTGTTCCTCGGCCTGTCGGCGACCGGAAAATCCACGCTGACCGCCCACGGCCTCTGGCTGGACGACCCCGAATCGGCGACGATGCTACAGGACGACGTGTGCGCGCTGCTCCCCGACGGAAGCGTCGCCGGAAGCGAGGGGCACGGTCTCTACGTCAAGACCATCGGACTGGACGAGGAGGAACAGCCCGCGATGTACGACGCGGTAACCCACGAATCCGCGGTCCTCGAAAACGTGGACGTGGACGAGGACGGGACCGTCGATTTCGACAGCGACCACCACACGTCCAACGGACGCGCCGTCATCCGCCGCGACCAGCTCGAATCGTCGGGCGACGACATCGACCTCGATAGGGTCGACCAACTGTTTTTCATCACGCGCAATCCGACGATGCCGCCGGTCTCGAAGCTCACGCCGGAGGAGGCCGCGGTGGCGTTCATGCTCGGCGAATCCATCGAAACCAGCGCGGGCGACCCGTCGAAAGCCGGAGAGTCCATCCGCGTCGTCGGCACCAACCCCTTCATCGTCGGGTCGAAAGGCGAAGAGGGCAACCGCTTCCGCGAGCTCATCGACGACCTCGGCGTCGAGTGTTACATCCTCAACACCGGTCACCTCGGCGGCAAGGACATCGGCGTCACGGAGTCGGTGACCCTCCTCCGCGAAATCGCCCGCGGAACGGTCGAGTGGACGGACAACGAGGCGACGGGTCTCACGGTCCCGAGTTCCGTCCCCGGCATCGACATCGAGGAGTTCGCCGTCGCGGACAACGTTTCCGACCACGAGTCCGAACTGGAACGACTCCGGACCGAGCGTCGGGTGCACCTCTCGACGTTCGATGATTTGGACGAGGACATCCGAAACGCCGTCTACTGACGGACTGACTCTATTCTCCCTCAGTTCAGCGTCTCGACTTCGCTCGTCAAGTCGCTCGGTTCGTCCACCGGACCGTTCACGAACAGCCCGTGGCCGATTATGGCGACGGCGACGAACCCGGCACCGATGACAGACAGCGACAGGGAAACGGCGGTCAGATAGCCGATACTCACGCCGAAGACCATGCTGGCGAGGATGCCACCCAGCACGAGGTCGTAGTACTGCCACGTGTAAGCCATGCTACGAAGTAACGCTCGAAGCTCCGAATAACTAGGGTATCGTCACCCTGTCACCCGCGGCGGGACGAAACAACGGCGTTTTACCCCGCGTCAGAGTGTATCCGAACCGATGAACGAACTCGTGTCCCGCCTCTCGACGGTCATCGACGAACGGCCGACCGACATCCACGAACTCGACGGGGGAGAAATCGGCACCGTCCGTCGGATCGAGTTCGACTTCCGAGCGCCGCTCGTCGTCAAGACGAGCGAGACGTCGCTCGCCGTCGAAGCGACCATGCTGTCCCACCTCGCCAACCACGGCCTTCCCGTTCCCGACGTTTTATACGCGGCGGACGACCTCCTCGTGCTGGAGTACGTCGAAGGCGACTCGACCATCACCCCTGAAATCGAACGGGACGTCGCGGCGCACCTCGCCGCCCTCCACGAGAAAACCGCACCGGCCTACGGTTTCGAATGCGACACGCTCACGGGGTCGCTCCGCCAGCCGAATCCGTGGACCGATTCGTGGGTCGATTTCTACCGCGACCGGCGACTCGTTCACGCCGCGTCCATCACCCGCGAGACCGGTTCACTGCCGGAGTCCGCGTTCGAGCGGGTCGAAGCGCTCGCCGCCGACCTCGACTCGCTGCTGGTCGAACCCGAGGCACCCTCGTTGATACACGGCGACGTGTGGACGACGAACCTCCTCGCGGCCGACGGAGAACTCCGCGCCTTCCTCGACCCGGCGACGTACTACGCCCACGCGGAAATCGAACTCGCGTACGTGGATTGGACGAACACCGTCGGCGATGCCTTCTTCGAGCGCTACGACGACCTTCGCGGCATCGATTCCGGGTTCGACTCGCGCCGCGACGTGTACGTGGTCTATCCGTTGCTCTCACACGTCTACCACTTCGGGGACGAGTACCTGCTGGAACTCGACCGGACGCTTTCGCGGGTGGGGTACTGACGGGCGTCCCCGCCGTCCACCCTCAGTCCTCCACCCCTCTGTCCAGTACGTCGAAAATCTCGGGGAGCCCTTCGATTTCGTACGTCGGTTCGACGGTGAGGTCGTAGTCGGCGCGGTGCGGTCGGCGGATGAACGCGGAGTCCACTCCGGCGTTGTGTGCGGCGACCACGTCGCTCTCGCTGTCGCCGACGAAGAGGGCGTCTTCCACCCCGAGGTCGGACAGCGCGAGTTCGAGGAAGTGCGGGTCGGGTTTCTTGCGACGGATTCCCTCGATAGTGGGCGGCCTACCGTAGTAGGTCTCGAAGTGGCGTCCGAGTTCGAAGTAGTCGAGCATGAACTCCACCGTCGCCTGCTGGTTGGAACTGACGAGTCCGAGCGGTCGGTCGAAATCCGAGAGCATTCCAACGTCGTCGTAGGTCGTGGTCCGTCCCGCTCTTATCTCCTGAAGTTGCGTCTCGGAGGCGGCACTGTCGCGGGCCTTCCAGAACGCGTCCGGGTCGAACCCGTACTCCTCACAGACCCGCCGGAATCCGTCGGGGGTGGCGCTGTGCGTCACCGCGTCGAGGTGGTCTTCCGCGGGGTCCACGTCGAATTCTTCGAACGCCGAAACCGCCGCGTCGCGGAGCAACTCGCGTTTCGGCGGTCTCACGAGCACGCCGTCGTTGTCGAACAACACCGCATCGTACAT
>NZ_MEIH01000135.1:0-9414 GCF_001723155.1 Haladaptatus sp. W1 | reverse complement strand
CGAGCGAGGAACGTCTGTGACGACACCTACGACTATCTCGATTCCGTGATTCGGAGCGTGGACCTCTCCACGCCGCGTCGGTACGCCGAACGGATTGCGGGCGAGTTCTCCGAGACGTGGGGCGTCGATTTCATCATGGACACGACGGGAACGTGGTACTGCCCGGAACTCAACTTCAACGGCGTCTACTGGAATCGAATGGAAGAGCGGTGGTGGAACATGTGCGGCCAAGGCGACTTCGAACCGTGGAGTCCGGTCGAGATTCACTCGGCCGCGCTGTACGGAACGAGACCGGACGATTCGAACGACGGAGCGAGATGGTGGTAACGGCTCCTTTTTGCGGTCACTCGCCCAGCTGCGTCCTCCGTCTCACAGTCCGTTGTCAGGTGCGACCAAACTACTTGTGCCCCCGCCCAGAAAGGGGTGCTATGGAGTCGAAACGGGAACTACTGGAACTGCTCCTGTCGAACGCCCGCGAGAGCACCGCCGACCTCGCGCGACAGACCGGACTGTCGGAGTCGGAAGTGGAATCGCTGATTACGGAACTCGAATCCGAGGGTGCAGTCCGCGGCTATCAGGCGGTCGTCGATTGGCACAACATCGACGACCAACACGTGCGAGCGGAGGTCGAACTCAACGTCGAACTCGACCGGGAAACCGGCTACGAGGAGATCGCGCGTCGAATAGCGAAATTCCCCAAGGTCGTCTCGCTGCGGTTGATAAGCGGCGATTACGATTTCGCCGTGGACATCGAGGGCGAGTCGATGCACGACGTGTCGAACTTCGTCTCCGAGCAGATAGCGCCCATCCCGGAGGTGACGCAGACGGTGACGCACTTCGTCATGGAGACGTACAAGGAACGCGGCATCGAGTTCGAGGACCGCGACGACGACGACCGTCTCTCGGTTTCGCCATGAAGCCCGCCGACCGCGTTCAACAGGTCCCTCCATCGGGGATTCGGCGCTTCTTCGAACTCGCCGAGGAGCGCGACGACGTTATCTCGCTCGGGGTGGGCGAACCGGATTTCTCCGCGCCGTGGGCCGCCAGAACGGCCGCCATCGACGCGCTGGAGCGAGGGAAAACGTCCTACACCGCGAACCGCGGCCGCCGAGACCTTCGGATGGCCATCGCGGACCACGTGGAGCGCTACGACCTCGACTACGACCCGGACGAGGAGATCCTGGTGACGGCGGGCGCGAGCGAGGCCATCGACGTGGCGATGCGGGCGCTCGTGAACCCCGGCGACACCGTGGCGGTTCACCAGCCCTCGTACATCTCCTACGTCCCCGGCGTCGTCTTCGCGGGCGGCGAACCGCTCGCGGTTCCGACGCGGGCGGAGAACGGTTTCGCACTCACCTACGACGCGCTGGAGGCGGCGGGTGCGGCCGACGCCGACGCGCTGATGCTGTGTTATCCCAACAACCCGACCGGCGCGACGATGAGCGCGGACCAACTCGCGGACGTCGCGGAGTTCGTTCGGGAACACGACCTGTTCGTCCTCTCCGACGAGATTTACGCCGCGCTGACCTACGGCGGCGACCACACGTCGATTTCGACGTTCCCCGGCATGCGCGAGCGAACCGTCGTCTTCAACGGCTTCTCGAAGGCCTACGCGATGACCGGTCTTCGACTGGGCTACGCGCTCGGTCCGGCGGACGCCATCGCCGCGATGAACAGAATCCACCAGTATTCGATGCTCTCCGCACCGGTGACCGCCCAATACGCCGCGCTGGAGGCGCTCCGGAGTTGCGGAGATAGCGTCAGAGAGATGCACGACGAGTACAACCGCCGTCGGCGGTTCGTCCTCTCGCGCTTCGAGGAGATGGACCTCGACTGCTTCGAGGCGAGCGGCGCGTTCTACGCGTTCCCCGCGTGCGGCGACGACGACGAGGCCTTCGCGGAGGAACTCCTCGAAGAACAGGGCGTCGCCGTCGTCCCCGGAAGCGCCTTCGGCGAGGGTGGCGCGGGCCACTTCCGCGCCTCCTACGCGACCGGCATGGCCGAGTTGCGCGAGGCGATGAACCGAATCGAGACGTTCGTTCGCGGACGATAGCGACCGTCTTTTCCCCGCTCGTTTCCCGACCACTTTCACTCCACGTACGGCACAGTGTTATTCCAGTATCGCGCTTTTTTCTACACGCTCATGATGACCGAAATCGGTCGCACGACGCTGTTGGTGGACGACTACGACGACGCCATCGAGTTTTACGCCGAAACGCTCGGCTTCGAGGTGCTCTACGACGACGAACTGGAGGAGGGGTATCGGGCCGTGCACGTCGGTCGTCCCGAACGGTCGCCGATCGGACTCTGGCTGATGGAACCCAGCGGCGAGGCGGAACGTGCGTTGGTCGGCGAGCAGACCGGCGACCAACCGGCGTTCGTCTTCTACACCGACGACTGTCGGGAAATCTACGAGACGCTCTCCAACCGAGGTGTCACGTTCCTCGGCGAACCGAAGTCGGACGAGGGCGGCGTTCACGTCCACTTTGAGGACCCGTATGGCACCAAAATCGTCCTCGTCGAACTAGCCGCGTGAGTCACTTCGGCGCGACGAGTTCGACCTTTATCCGTTCGGGGTCCTCGAAGTAGACCGCGTAGTGGTCCTCGCCGCCAGCGAATGGGTGGTCGTCCTCGTACAGAATCGGGACGCCCTTCGCGCCCAACGTCTCCGTCAGTTCGTCCACGTGGTCGCGCGACGCGGCGTGAAACGCGAGGTGGTTCAGCCCCGGACGACGGCGATGATACGGTTCGTCCCGAAACTCCTCGTCGGCTTGCACGAGGACGATGTACGTCTCACCTCGTTTCCACGACCGGCCGCCGTCCCACTCCTGATAGACCGAGTAGCCGAGTTCGTCGAGTAACCAGCCCCAGAAGGACGCCGACGTTTCGAAGTCGCTGGCGTACAGTTCGACGTGGTGGAGCAGGCCGGTTGCGCTGTCGTTCGTCACGGTCGGAATGGCGGTTGCAGCACGAAATCACTGCCGACCGTCGAATCTCCGGTTGGAACCGCCGACCCACGCTACGACGACTCTTGCGACTGGACGAACACGACTTCGACGGTCGTCTTCTGCCCCGTTCGTCGCGTGATGTCGCGGTCGATTCGCTGGGCGATGCCGTCCGGCGGCTGACCCGGCGGGTCGGTGACGATTCGAACCTGTGCGGGTTTCCCTTGGTAGAACTCGATCGGTCGGTACGTCACCGAGGAATTCACGAGTTGATACTCCGCATACGGTGCGTTCTCGCCGTTGAACAGCGAGTGTATCTCGTCGTTCGCCTGCTCCTGATAGACCGTCGTCCGGTTCGTTCCGTAGGTGACGAGTCCGAGACCGAGCGAGAGGACCGCGATGGCGACGAGGATGACCGCGATTCGCGCCAGGGTTCTGGAACGGGCTTCCCCGACGGACCGTATCCGTTCGGGGCGATAGCCGGACACCCACAGCAACGCCAGCGCGGTGAGGTTTATCGACAGGAGGTTCACGAGGACGTTCACGGTGCCACCCAACGCGACGCCGAAATCGAGCCACGCGATTCCGAGGCCGACGGTGGCCGCAGGTGGAACCAACGCGACGGCAATCATCACGCCGACGATGACCGACCCGGAACCGCGCATGAGGCTTATGACGCCCGCCGCGCCCGCGCCGAGCGCCAGCAGCAACGACAGGAAGTTCGGCGTGAACCGTTCCGTCACCGCCGGAATCGTTCGGATATCGATTCCGGGCGGGATGAGCACGGTTCCCTGAACGAGGAAACCGAAGAGGGCCGCGCTCGCGATGGCGACCAGTAGACCGGTGACCTGGTACCAGACGCCCCGGGACACCAAATCGGGTTCGTCAACGACCGTCCCGACGCTCGCGGCCATGGCCGGACCCATCAGCGGTGCGATCACCATCGCGCCGATGATGACGGCCGACGAGTTGAGCAACAGCCCGGTCGCCGCGATGATGGTGCTGATGACGGTCATCGAGAAGAACGTCGAGCGGTCGGGAGCCATCTCGGACGCCCTGTCGCGGAGTTCCTCGCGGGCGATGTTCACCCCGGCGTATCGCCGTTTGAGTTCCCCGATTCGCCTCGAAACGACCGTTTCCGGCTGTAGCACGATGGTGAAGGCGTCCTCCTCGATGCCCACGTCGCGGAGTTTTTCGAGGATGGGTTCGACGGCGCTCGGTGGCACCGGGAACGTGACCAGCGCGGTGAACTCCGTCCGCCCGGTTTCGTCGAACACGGCGTAGTCTACCCCCTCCTCGTCCAGTGCATCGAGAACGTCCGTCCGTTTGCCACGGGGGACGAGAATTTGCACGAGACGCATACACCTGTTACGTCGGCAGAATATTTAGTTGGTTGTGTAGTTCAGCGCTCCCGGTCACACCTTGACGACGACGGTTTTCGCCACGGCGTCGCCGATTCGTTGTCGGCGGTCCGTCATACTCCTGATTCGACTAGTCCGGCGAAACGTTACTGGCCGTCATCCCTAATCCGTTCGCGGTTGCACCGCTCGTATGGCGACCGAAACCCGCTCGTGGTTCGACCGCACAGACGGACTGGCGTCGCTCGATTACGTAGGTATCGTCCTCGCCGCGATTACCGGTTTCATTCACCTCTACGAGGGCGTGGAGGACCTCGGCGAGGGAATCTTCGGAATCCTGTTCATCTTCGCCGGACTCGGCTTCTTCGGTGCCATCGTCCTCCTCTGGTTGGGATTTAATCGGCGGATTCTGTACCCCGTCGGTATCGCATTCACCGGCATCCAGTTCGCCGCGTACTTCGGCCTGCGCTGGCCGAACGTCTACGAACCGCTCGGTCTCGTGGACAAACTCGTCCAACTCCTGCTCATCGTCGTCCTCTTCCTGCTGTGGCAGACGGTGGAGTGACGGGCCGCCATCCCTATTGAACCGCGGACCGGATGCGGAACGTATGGGCGACCTCTCGATTCGAACGTCTTCGTTCACGCACGGCGAAGAGATTCCCGAGAAGTTCACCAAGGAGGGTGCGGACGTCTCCCCGGAACTGACGATCGGTGGCGCGCCGGACGACGCGGCGTCGCTCGCCGTCATCGTCGACGACCCGGACGCGCCGAACGCGACGTTCACCCACTGGACGATATGGAACCTGCCGCCGGATACCGTCGAAATCCCGGCGGACGTGCCGACGACGGAGGCGGTTACGACCCTCGGCGACGCGTCGCAAGGCCAGAACGATTTCGGCGACGTGGGCTACGGCGGTCCACGCCCACCGAAGGGCCACGGCCCTCACGAGTATCGATTTCGACTGCTCGCCGTCGATACGACGTTGGACCTGCCGCCGGGTGGTCCGCGACGGGAGTTGGACAACGCGCTCGCGGGGCACGTGCTGGCCGAGGACCGATTCACCGGGATTTTCGAATGGTCGTAGGCGCTTCGAGCCCAGGATTTCTGGTGCGACCGCGTACCCTCTTGCGGACGTTTCGCCGGTCCGTCGTCCGTAACCGATTTCGTCCCACCATGCGAATGACGTAGCATGACGCTGGCGGACAGGGACTGGCGGCTCGTGCGAGAAGAATCGTGGGACGGCCCGCTGAACATGGCGCTCGACGAAATCGCCGCGGAAACGGCCGCGAACGGCGGGCCGCGAACCCTCCGCGTGTATCGCTGGGACCCGAGCACGCTGTCGCTCGGCTATCGCCAAGAACCCGAGACGGTCGATTGGGAATTTTGCGAAAACGAAGGTATCACCGTCACCCGACGGCCGACGGGCGGCGGCGGGATTTATCACGACAACTACGGCGATATCTCCTACTCCATCATCGCCCCCGCGGACGAACTGCCGGGCGACCTGATGGAGACGTACGAACTGCTCTGTGAGCCGATTTTCGACGCGTTCGATCGAATGGGCGTCGACGCGGGGTTCACCGAGGAGAAACTCCCCGTCATCCACGAACCGGCGTGTTACCTCCGGGAACTCCACCCCGCACACGACGTGGTGGCGAACGGGCGCAAAATCAGCGGCAACGCGCAGTATCGCCGGAAGGATGCCGTCATCCAGCACGGTTCGCTGAAGTTCGCACTCGACGCGACACGCCACCTCTCGACGTTTGCGAACCCCGAGACGACGGCGGCGCAGTTCCACGAGCGCGTGACCACCATCAACGAGGAGGTCAGCATCGACCGCGACGACGCCGTGACCACCGTCGAGGATGCGCTCCGCGACTGGGGAGACGCGACGGAAGGGTCGTGGACGGACGACGAACTGTCTCGCGCACGCGAGCACGCGAACGCGAAGTTCGGAAGCAAAGCGTGGACGAAGCACCGCGACGACCCGACCGCGTGAATCGAATTCTCTTCCTATTCCGTAAACCGTCCCGTCTCCGCCCCGCAGATGGCGCATTCGGCGACGATGGCGAGACGGCGTATCGGTGTCACTCCACCCCGAACGTCTCCGGTTCGGTGCCGAACGCCTCCAGAACAGCGTCGTGAACCTCCGCGAGCGGGGGTCGTCCCATCGTCGGGTCGATGGGGTGGTCGCTGACCCAGACGTACCGGACGACGCCCGACCGGTCGATGAGAAAACACGGCCGTCTGGCACGGCGGACCATCTCGAAGACGTTGACGCCGACGCTTCGAAGTACATTTGACCACCGAACGGAAGGCTGTGAGTATGCGAGTCGGCGCACACGTTTCCATGTCCAGTTCGAAGGTCACGAGCGACGAGACGAAACCACCCCACGGTAACATCGCGAACGCGGTCTGCCGACAGGTCGCCTTCGGCGGCAACTGCGGGCAGATATTCACCACGTCCCCGCAGGTCTGGCAGGACCCGGACCTCAGTGACGAGGAGGTCGAACTATTCGTGAACGAAACCGACGAGAAACTCGACGGACCGTGGGTCATCCACTCCTCGTACCTCGTCAACCTCTGCACGCCGAAGGACGACCTCCGCGCGAAATCCATCGCCAGCATGCAGACCGAAGTGGACGCCGCGGACGAACTCGGCATCGAGTACGTCAACGTTCACCTCGGCGCGCACACCGGCGCGGGCGTCGAGGGCGGCCTCGACAACGCCGCCAGCGCGCTGGACGAACTGGATATCCCCGAGGGCGTCACCGTCCTCATCGAGAGCGACGCCGGCAGCGGGACGAAACTCGGCGGGGACTTCGAACACCTCGCCACCGTCCTCGACGAGTCCGAGCAGGACCTCGACGTGTGCATCGACACCGCCCACGCCTTCGCCGCGGGGTACGACCTCTCCACCGAGGAGGGCGTCGAGGAGACCATCAAGGAGTTCGACGAGGTGGTCGGTCTGGAGCACCTCAAGTGCATCCACCTCAACGACTCGAAACACGAGTGTGGCACGAACAAGGACGAACACGCCCTCATCGGCGAGGGCTACATCGGTGAGGAGGGCATGTCCGCCATTATCAACCACCCCGAACTTGAAGACGTGCCGCTCGTCCTCGAAACGCCGACCGAGGACGGCAAGGGCTTCGCGTGGAACATCGCCCGCGTGAAGGAACTGCGCGAGAACGGCGAATAACGTCGGAACGAACATCTCTTTTCGAGAGCGTTGCGGACTATGCGGCGATTCCGAGCGCTCCGAATTTTCTCCGTGGCGAACGCTCGGTCGGTCAACCGAATGGTTGTGCCAGCACATTTCGCGCGAGGCGGGAGACGTGAACGGCGAGCGCATTCCCGCGCTGGCGGGGAGGTGTGGGACACCGGCGGTGCGGGTGCAGGTACGAATGCGGATGTAGGTACGGGTACGAATGCGGATGCAGTGCAGATGCAGATACGGTATGGACGTCGCCAGCATCAGCTCGAAACACAGGTGAGGGACTGGGCGGGAATGGACAGGACGAGAACGAGGAAGCGAACGCTCCGAAACCACGTTCGTGATTTTCACCGCGGATGACTCAGGTTTTTTGTCGAATCGTCGAGTAGGTGTATGCCATGCGTTCCCAATCCCCCGCCCTCCGGCTCGTCGGAATCCTCGCCTGTATCGTCGGTGTCGTCGGCTACGTCGCCTTCGACTGGCGGTTCGAGTCCACAGGTAGTCCGGTCGTGACCGTGCTCGCACTGGCGTGCGTGGTCGTCGCGGTCGCGGCGACGATTTGGCGGAGCGTCGGCAGTTTGTGAACCGCCGTCAACGGTTTTCCGGGACTACAGCAGGTAACTCAACAGCCACAGCGCGCCCATCCCGGCGACGATGGTCGCCAAGATGTTCTCGGTTTTCCACGCGACGACGACGGCGAACGCGCCCGCGAACAGCCGAAGGTTGTCCGGCGAGAGCGCGAGGCTCCCGTCGGCGTAGACGAACTGAGGGACGACAAGCGCGGAGAGGACGGCGGCCGGGACGAAGCGGAGCGCGCGCTCGACGCCCTCGGGTATCTCGTCTAATCGGCCGAACAGGGCGATGAACGAGACGCGAATCGCGTAGGTGCCGACGCCCGCGGCGAGGATGACGAGCCAGAGGGTGTCCGAGCCGAAGTCGGTGGTCGGTGCGGGGGACACTCAGAACACCTCCTCCGCGGCGAGTCCAGCCGCGATACCGACGATTGCCGCCGCGACGAGGCCGAGGTCGAACGGGAGGCTGTTGGCCGCGACCGCCGCCGTACCGCCAACGATGGCGGCGGCCAGCGTTGCGCGGTCCGTGACGGTCGGGACTAACACGGCGAGGAAGACCAGCGGGACGGCGAATTCGAGGTGCCAGCCTTCGGGAACGCCCCCGCCGAGGAGGATGCCGACGACGGTAGCCGTCTGCCACGCGACCCAGAGCGGCACCGCGACGCCGAGGTAGTACCATCGTCTGCTGGTGGTCTCGTCGTTTCTGAACTTCAGCAGGGAGACGGCGTAAGCCTGGTCGGTCAGCAGGTACGGGAGTGCCGCCTTCCACCGCGCCGACTCGCGTTCGAAGTACGGTGCGATGGAGGCGCTGTACATCATCATCCGGAGGTTGACGACGAGCATGGTCAGGATGACGACGGCGATGGGTGCGTTTCGGCCGATGAGTTCGATAGCGGCGAGTTGCGACGCCCCGGCGAAGACGATGACCGACATCGCGAAGGCGTGTATCGCCGGAATGCCGACGTCGACAGCGGCGACACCGGTGACCATCCCGAACGGAACGACGCCGAGCGTAATCGGCAACGCGACGCGGACGCCCGCGAGAAAATCGGCACGTGATGACACTGCCTACTCGTAGACGGTCAGGCTGGTATCAACGTTGGTATCCCGGTCAGTTACGTTCGCCGACCGACCTGTCGCGCGACGAACCACCCCGCTTTTGACGCCGCCCATCAAAAACCGACTGACCATACCCATGCGCGAGTTCTCCGCCGATTACCTCCGGCGAACACGGGACGGAATGTGGGATTCCCGCGACGCGCTCGCCGACCTCGAACTCGACTCTCGGCGGTGCGTGCTCGATGTCGGCTGTGGCACCGGC
>NZ_MEIH01000134.1:0-8231 GCF_001723155.1 Haladaptatus sp. W1 | reverse complement strand
CGTGCGGCCAGCCCTGTTCGCCGTTCTGCGTGAGCAACGACTCGACCACCCGGTCTATCACGTCCGCTTCGGGGCGGTAGACGAACGACCCCTCGCGGAGTCGGACCGTGGCGGCCTTCACCTGTGTCCGAACGAACGCCCGATCGAACTCGTTTTCTTCCATGAAATCGAGAATCGCGTCCGTGTCCCAGCGGATTTCCTCCTCGTCCGTTTCGAGCGGGACGAGCGCCGTCTTCGGAACCGGAACGTCGAGTTCCCGAAGCCGAGACCAGTAGCTGTCGAAGCGACAGCGTTCGTCGGCGAAATCGGTGATGTAGAGCGGGGCCGCAGAGGGCATGAGTGGCAACCGATTCGATGAGAAGCGACATTACGATGTCGCCGAAGTATCCCCACCTCCGCTATTTCATATCGTGGAATGCGGTTCATTTCCCCAAACAATCACAATTCTATCAGAACGAGACAGTCGAGGTTCTCTACAGAATCAGGGTGGTTGAGTACAGCAGTCAGTAGAGAAAGTGTATTCATGTCGGTTTAAGTAGAATATCGCGGCCTAACCGTATCAATATAAGTTTCTGCCGCCCGTCCGAACCGCCGTATCCATGTCAGATGCTAACGCACGGACCGTACGGGAACAGTGGGGAAGTCGATTCGGCTTCCTCATGGCAATGCTCGGCGCGATGGTCGGCGCCGGAAACATATGGCGGATGCCGTTCACGACAGGCGAGAACGGAGGTGGCGCGTTCCTCGTGGCGTACGTCATCCTCCTGTTCCTCATCGCCGTTCCGGGGCTGATGGCCGAGACGGTGTTCGGGTCGTACACGAATCGCGGCGTCATCGGGTCGTTCAAATCCGCGTTCGGTGAGGGCCGCGCGGAAGGGCTCGGGTTGGTCGTCGTCATCGTGAACATCGCCTTGATGTCCTACTACGCGCCCATCATCGGGTGGACGATGTACTACGCGGCGAACTCGGTTCTCCTGACCTTCTCGCAACCGGGCTTCGACCCGCAGTCGTTCTGGTCGGCCTTTTCGGGATCTCCGGCGCTCACCGTCGGGATGCACACCGTCGCCATGGCGGCGACGGGAGGCGTCCTCCTGTTCGGCATCAAGGACGGTATCGAGCGCGTCGTCAAGTGGATGATTCCGTTCCTCGTTCTCGCGCTCATCGCGGTGGGAATCAAGGGACTCACGCTCCCCGGTGCGATGGGCGGACTGGAGTTCGTGTTCACGCCGGACTGGAACTACCTCGTGCGTGCGGAGACGTGGACCGCCGCGCTCGGACAGGCGCTCTTCTCAACCGGCCTCGGTTGGGGTATCGCGCTCACCTTCGGGAGTTACCTGAGCAAGAACGACGACGTGCCGCTCGGCGCGGGCGTCTTCACCGCCGTCGGGAACACGAGCGTCGGGCTGCTCGCCATCTTCGCCGTCTTCCCGGCGGTGTTCGCGTTCGGGCTGGAGCCGAGCGCCGGGTCCAATCTGGCGTTCATCTCCCTGCCGAGCGTCTTCCCGCGGATGACGGGCGGGGCGATTTGGGCCATCCTGTTCTTCGTCGGCTTCCTGTTCGCCACGTTTTCGTCCGGCCTCGCCATCACCGAAGTCGCGGTGACGACGGTCACCGAGGAGACGAGGTTGGACCGCCGCGGTGCCGTTCTCGGAGTCGTCGGCCTCATCTGGTTGGTCGGCCTTCCGAGCGCGTACTCCGCCGACTTCCTCGGGCTGATGGACTTCATGTTCGGAAACTGGGGTCTGCCGCTCGCGGCGTTGCTCATCATCCTGACCGTCGGCTGGCAGCTCGAAGCCGAACCCATGCGCGTCATCGCGCTCAACCGCAACTCAGACATCCACGTCGGTGGGTGGTGGGTCGGCATCATCAAATTCTTCATTCCGGCGCTGATGGTGGGCATCATGGCCTACTACGTCGTGATGAGCGTCGGTACGTCGTTCGTCCGGACGGTCGGCGGCGTCGTGTTGATGGCCGTGTTGCTCGTCGGTGCGGTCCTCATCATGGGTGCGCTCCGCGGACGTGGCGGGACGAGTGAGTCACCTGAAACCGCCACAGGAGGGGGTGATTGAGATGGCACTCTCGACGAGCGCGTGGGTCGTCATGCTCGGGTCCATCGCCGTCCTCTGGGGCACGGCCGTGTGGGCGCTCGTTCGCTCCCTCCGCGACGAGGATGAAAAGCTCGAACTGCTGAACGAACAGGGAGAAATCGACACCTACTCCCCCCGCTCGATGACGGAACTCCGGGAGTGGATACGGGAGAATCCCGACGACAAACACGCGTCCGAGGCCCGCGAGCGCTACAACGAGTGCGTCGAGACGCTCAGACGTATCGATACGACGTTCTACGACTGGAACCAATCGGAGATCGACTCGCTGGAGCGGTTGTAGCGGCGCTTCAATTTTTTGTCACTCGGCGCGTTCGACGCGACACGGCAGGGCTTCGAGTCCGTGGAGCAGTTGGGTCGAAAGCGGACGTTTCGGTTCGTCGGTCGGCGCAACGGTGTCGAACCGGTCCAAGAGCGCGTCGAGCGCGACGTCCGCCTCGACGCGGGCGAGCGGCGCGCCGAGGCAGTAGTGGATGCCTTTCCCGAACGCGATGTGTCGGTTGGGGCTTCGCTCCGGCCGGAACTCCTCCGGCGCGTCGAACACGTCGGGGTCGCGGTTCGCGGACCCGATCCACGCGGTCACCAACTCACCGGCTTCGATGGTTTCGCCGCCGAGTTCGACGTCCTGGGTGGCGACGCGACGGATAGACTGAGCGGGAGAGCGGTACCGAAGCACCTCCTCTATCGCCTGCTTTCGGTCGACTTCACCCGTCCGAACGGCATCGGTCACGTCGTGTTCGTCGAAACACCACACGGCGTTCGTGATGAGATTCGTCGTCGTGATGTTGCCCGCGATGAGAAGGAGGATGCAGAATCCGATCTTCTCCTCGCGCTCGAGGTCGTCGCTCGTCGCCGCGAGCGTGATGAGGTCGTCACCGTCCCCGTCGGCCCGCTCGTCGAGCAGGTCGCCGAAGTACTCGGCCATCTCTCGACGAGCGCGTTGGCGCTGTCGTTCGTTTTTCTCCATCGCCGTTTTCGTCTCCTCCGTCGGACTGGCGACCAGCGCGTCCGACCACGACTTGAATTGGTCGCGGCGTTCGGCGGGGATTCCGAGCAGTTCCGCGATGACGGTCACGGGGAACGGATACGCGAAGTCGCCGACGAGGTCGATTCGGTCCGCGTCCTCGACCGCATCCAGAAATTCGGCGGCGAACGATTCGAGACGGGGTTGCAGTTCGCGTATCGTTTCCGGCCGGAATCGTTCGTCCACGAACCGCCGAAGTCGGTCGTGTTCCGGGGGTTCCGCGTTTATCATGGTCCGGCGCATCGCTTGGTCGTCGTCGAACGACACCGCCTCGGCGTCCCGCATGTCCGAGGAGAACGCGTCGTAGTCGGAGAGCACGCGGTCCACGTCCTCGTACCGAAACACGTCCCACATCTTTCGACTCTCGTCGTAGCGAACGGGAGACTCCCGACGCATTCGTGCGTACCAGTCGAACGGGTCGAGTTGCCGCTGTCTGTCGTACAGTTCTTCGGGCGGTCGGAGGACCGATGACGCTTGGTTGGGAGACTCCATTAACTGAATAATCGTTCAGTTAGATTGTATGCTTTTTGGTCAGGAGATGGTTGATAGTATAAATAAAAAGTAGAGATAAACGTCGAGCAACTATCAGCACGGAGCAATTTCGAACTAAAAGAGGTACTGACCAGTCAGTTAGAATCGCATTTTACGGCCGCTCGTCCGAGGCGTGAAACGAGGGTCGGGTCCGGCTACGCCGAGGGACGCTTCACCGCCGTTCGCTCGGACGCACCCGGCGACGAGTGGTATATCGCCGCCCCGGTATCGGAACGGAACAGGTGGAGCCGTTCCGGGTCGGCGACGAGGCCGACCGTTTCACCCACTTCGACCGACCTTCGCGGGTCGGCTTTGACCGAGAGTTCGGTCTCGCCGACGGTGCCGCGGAGCAACAGCGACTCGCCGAGCGGTTCCGTGACGCTCACCGAGAGTTCGATATCGCCCTCACCCTCGCCGACCGCGAGGTCTTCGGGACGGATGCCGACCTGCCCGCGGTCGATATCGGTATCGACGCGCGTCTCCGTCCGCGGAAGCGGGATGCGAAATCCGTCCCCCTCGGCGACCCGGCGTCCATCACCCTCGGAGACGCGAGCGGGAAGGACGTTCATCGACGGACTGCCGACGAACTCCGCCACGAATCGGTTGACGGGATAGTCATAGAGCGTCTGCGGGTCGTCTACCTGCTGGATTTTCCCGTCGTTCATGACCGCAACGCGGTCGCCGAGCGTCATCGCCTCCGTCTGGTCGTGCGTGACGTAGATGGTGGTTCGTTCGAGTTCGGCGTGGAGTTCCGCGAGTTCCGCGCGCATTTCGACGCGCAGTTTGGCGTCGAGGTTCGACAGCGGCTCGTCCATGAGGAGAATTTCGGGGTCCCGAACGAGCGTCCGGCCGATGGCGACCCGCTGTCGTTCGCCGCCCGAGAGTTCACCCGGTTTCCGGTCGAGGAGGTCCACGATGTCGAGCGTGTCGGCCGCGTCGGCGACCGCCCGCTCGATTTCGTCGCTCGTGTACGACCCCGACGAGTTCATGCCGAAGGTCATGTTGCGCTCCGCGGTCATGTGCGGGTAGAGCGCGTAGTTCTGGAACACCATCGCCACGTTGCGGTCCTTGGGCGGGACGCCGTTGACGACGTCGCCGCCGAACCGAATCGTTCCGTCGGATATCGTTTCGAGTCCGGCGAGCATGCGAAGCGTGGTGGATTTCCCGCACCCGCTCGGTCCGACGACGACGAGAAACTCGCCGTCGTTCACTTCGAGGTCGATGCCGTTGACTGCCGTCACGTCGTCGTACCGCTTGACGACGTTTTTCAGTGAGATGGTTGCCATAACTGGTCACTTTTGTTGAAGTCCGAACGTTTGGAGGAGCGGACGGTGCAACACGAGGAGAACCAAGAGCGGGGGGACGAGCGCGATGACGGCACCCGCCATGATGAGACCCCACTGGGTTTGCCCCGCGGCGCTGGCCGACTGCAAGAGTTTGACACCGACCTGCGCGACCTGCTTTCGTTGCGTGCTCATGATGGTGAGCGGCCAGAGATACTGGTTCCACGCGTAGATGAACTCGATGACCGCGACGCCCGCTATCATGCCCTTCGACATCGGCACGAGGACGCGAAACAGGAACGTGAGCGGTTCGATACCGTCCAGCCGGGCGGTTTCGACGAGCGAGTCCGGAATCGACCGGAAGTGCTGTCGAAGCAGGAAAACGGTCGTCGCGCTGGCGAGGTAGGGCGCGGTCAGCGCGAGCAACAAATCCGACCAGCCGATGCTCGCCACGAACTGGAACAGAGAGAGGATGCGCACCGGGACGGGGAGCATCAGCGTGAACAGGATGAACATGAACACCAATCCCTTGAACCGGAACCGGTAGTAGACGATGGCCAGCGCCGCGAACAGCGAAATCGTCACCTTGCCCACGACGATGACGAGTGACATCACGAGCGAGTTGAGCAGATACCGACCCACCCCGTACTCGGTCATGGCGGCGACGTAGTTGTGCGCCGCCTGCCCGCCGGGGAGAGGTTCGTTGTCTGGTATATCTGGGTCGTCGTCTGCGTGCTCATCAGGAGCGCGAGCAACAGGGGCAACGCCATGACGAACGTCGAGCCGACGAGTGCGACGTGCACGAAGAGGTTGTCCGGGAGCACGTCCCGCCACGACCCCCGACGCACTCGGTCGGCGGCGGGGAGCGACTCCGTGCTCATGAGTTCCCTCCGTACTGGACGTACCGGTCGGAGAGGCGCAACTGGGCGTACGTCAGCACGCCGACGATGCCGAACAGGATGACGGACTCGGCGGATGCGAGTCCGAGGTTCGAGAACTCGAAGGCGTCCCGGTAGAGCTTGAAGATGAGGAAGTTGGTCGCCCCGTTCGGGCCGCTGTGGGTCATCAGGTCCACCAACGAGAACGTGCTGAAGAACGCGTAGATGGTGTCCATGACGACGAGGAACAGGAGCGTCGGCGAGATGAGCGGGATGTAGACGCGGGTGACGAGTTGAAACCGACTAACGCCGTCGAGTTTCGCCGCCTCGTTGAGCGTCTCGGGGACGTTGTTCAACGCGGCGAGGATGAAGATGATGTTGTAGCCGAGTTGCTTCCAGATGGCCGCTATCGCAACGATGACCAACGCGAGCGTGCCGTTCGTGAACCAGTCGAGCGTGATGCCGAACAGGTCGTGAAGGAAGTACGTGATGACGCCAAGCGTGGGATGAAACAGGAAGAGCAGAATCGTCCCTGCGACCGCTGGCGGGAGTGCATACGGCCAGATGGCGGCCACGAGATACGCCGCTTGCCCGGTCGTCACCTCGTAGAGGAGCGTCGCCACGAACAGCGAGACGGTCAGCGTGCCGACCACGACAGCGACGGCGAAGAGGGCCGTCACCGCGATGCTGTGACGATACTCGGGGGAGGTGAGGAGGGTTGCGAAGTTGTCCAGTCCGACGAACGTCTTGTGGAGACCCAGCACGCCCGTGTTGTAGAGGCTCAGACGGATCGTCTCGACCGACGGATAGTACAGGAACGCGACGAGAACGACTATCGTCGGCAGCAACAACAAGGCCGCCTGCCAGGTGCTCGAATACGTTGATTCTTTAGTGGACATGAAAAGCTGAGGTGAGTTACTTCTGGTTCGCGCGGGCCAGCTCGGACTCGACGTCCTTTTTCGCGCTGGCGAGCGCGCTATCGACGCTGGTGCCCTGAATCATGCTCACGTAGCTCTTCTCGACGATAGTTCGCGTCTTTGCGAACGGTGCCATCTGTGCGCCGCGAGTCGCCGTCGTATCCTTCGTGGCCTGCAGTTGGTCGAACGCCGTCTTGAAGTTGGGATTCTCGTCGAACCAGCCGTTGTCTTGGAGTTGGCCGACGGCCTCCTTGCGGACGGGGAAGTATCCCGTGTTCTTGTGCCATCGAACCTGTTGTTCGGGCTGGGTGAGCCACACGAGGAAGTCCGCCGCCGCCTTCTGTTTGGCGTCCGAGAGTCCCTTCGGAACCCAGAGCGACCCGCCGCCGATGACGACGCCCTTGCGTTTCCCCTCCGGGGTGGGCAGGTAGCCGGTACCCATCTCGAAGCCGTTCTCCTTCGCGCCCGCGGTGGTCGAGGCGATGCCCGAGGTGGAGGTGATGAGCATCCCGACTTTCCCGGCGATGAACGCCTGTTTCGCGGCGCTCCAATCCTCGATGCCGGGATTGAGGTACGCACCCTGCTCGTACAGCTCCGTCCACCAGTTGAAGATGCGCTTTGCCGCGTCGCTTTCGAGGTAAATCTCGGTCGGCTCGCCCTCGCGACCGTTCTCCTCGTTGACGAGGAGCTGATTTTGCTCGGCCATCCACTGCTCGACGAACCAGCCGTGATTCGGCCACGTGATTCCCTTCTTCGTGGCTCCCGAGTCGATCAGCTTTGCCGAGGCGTCCGCGATACCTTGGAAGGTTTTCGGCGGACTCTCGGGGTCAAGACCGTCCTTCTCGAAGGCGTCCTTGTTGTAGTACAGGACGGGATTCGAGGAGTTGAACGGCATCGAGTTGAGCGTATCGCCGATGCGGTAGTAGTTGAGGACCGGATTCAGGAAGTTGTCGTAGTCGATTGCGTCCGACGGAATGATGTCCTGGACGGAGACGAACGCGTCGCTGGTCCGTGCCAGTCCGGTCCCGATGTCGAAAAACTGGGCGACCGCCGGGGGTTTGTCCGCCTTGACCGCCGAAAGGGTCGAGTTCAACGTCTCGCGGTAGCTCCCCTTCGACGTCACCTCGACGGAGACGTCCTCGTGTTTGGATTCGAAGTCGGAACCCATCTGGTCCAACAGCTTCGCGGTGTCGCCGCCCATCGCGTGCCAGAACTTGATTGAGGTTTTTCCGCCGCTCAACTGACCGCTGCAACCGGCGAGCGCCAACGCACCGGTTGCGGCGCTCGTGGCCAGGAACTTTCGACGAGTGGATTCGTTCGTCATTACCCGTCGATTTGGACAACCGACCTTAAGGCGTTGTAATAGGCCTATATTGCGAATACATAATCATACGGAGTAGTCAATCGAAGTATGGATCGCACGCCGTTTCCATCGCAATCGCCACGAAAGTCGTATCGGAGACCCCTATCAGCGTAGTCGCAAGCCCCTTACG
>NZ_MEIH01000133.1:0-2512 GCF_001723155.1 Haladaptatus sp. W1 | reverse complement strand
CTCCCGAAGGGCCGTTTGCGAGTTGATTCGTCGAAGCGCCTCGGCGGTGTGTGAAACCAGCAGTTCGGCCAATTCGGCGTCGTCGCGGTCGAAGGACGCGACGTCGCGCGACCCGCCTGAAAGATGCCCTCGTCACCGACGGGAACGCTGAGGAGCGACCGGTATTCGGCCTGTGCCGGGACCGCATCCGATTCCTCGCGCACGTCGTCGATAACGTATGTCTCGTTATTTTGATGGGTTTTTCCGGCGATACCCTCGTTGGTCCGGAGTTTGGAGTACCCGTCGTTCGTCATGCCGGTGGAGATAGCAGTCGGAACGAAGTGATCGTCCTCGATGAGGTCGACACCGCAGATGTCGAACTGGAGGATACTTTCCGCCGCATCGACGGTCAGTTCACAGATTTCGTCCGCCGTTTGGCACGACTCCATCTCCGATGCCACTTCGTGGAGTTCCTCGATTCGTCGTTTTTCGTCACGAAGCTCCTTCTTGACGTGTTCGTGCTCCTCGATACTTCGGAACACCCCCACGGTTCCGCGAAACACGTCGTTGTGCGTGAGCAACCCGATGCGGGCCTCGCACGGGACGGTCCGCCCATCCACCGTATGAAGCGTCGCCAGTAACTGACCGACGGCGTCGTTATCACGGATGAGGCCTCTAATGAGTTCGTCCCGCGCTCGACGTCCTCGTCGTCCAACAGCATCGAGATGTGCTCGCCGACGAGTTCGTCACGTTCGTAGCCCGAGATATCGACGAGGGTATCGTTGACGGCGGTCATACGGCCGTTCGTGTCCAGCGTGTACACACCGTCACCCATCGCCTGCACGATGGAACGGTAGTGGTTAAATCGCCGGTCGGTGCCGCTCGTTTCGGATGGAGAGACGATTCGTTCGACGCGCTTCGCCAGCGTTTCCAAGTCGATGCCCCCGGCCCGGAGGTACTCGGTCACACCGGCGGAGATGGCTCTGCTTGCGATTTTTTCGCTCCCGGATTCGGTACAGAGGATGTACGGAAGGTTCAATCGCGTTTGCCTGACCGCGTGCAACAACTCGATACCGTCGGAATCGGGAAGCGCGTAGGCGCTGATAACGCAGTCGATACGACGCTCCGACAGGACATCGAGTGCTTCGTCCGTGGTCCGCGCCTCCACGACGGAGAGACTGTCGATGGCATCGGCGAGACGGCCCGGAAAAACACCCGCGTCAGAGAGGGGGTCAACGAATAGCACACGGATGTCATCCATCATCGTTTCAACTTCTCTATCAACTATCGTATTCGTTGCCTAATAATTAGTAGTATCGAAATCCGTGGGGTTCTCCTCCCGATACCGTACTTCGCGGGGAGAGGTCGTTCGTGTAGTGTGCACCGAACGTGCCCGCCGCCGAGCGGAGGAAACGGTGGTCGTCCGTGTTCTTGAAGTCGAACTGGTAGGTCTGGTGGTCACAGTACTGCGCGGCGATCTCGGTCTGGACCTCGTCCATGTCGAGCGCCTCGAACTGGAGCCACACGAGGGTCCCAGTCGTGTCCTGTGTGAGAACCTGGTCGATCTCGATTCCGATTTCCTCACCGGTTTCGAGTTCGCCCTCGACGAGGTGGTCGTCGAGAATCTTTTCCGTCAGTGTTTGTCCCATATCGGACGAATATCGACCCTCCGAAGGTATAAATCCCGCGTGTTTACGTTTTCATCGTTCGTGGTAAATTCGGCCCTCGTCCGGCAATCATTGCGAAAATCGGGGCGAGAAAGTCACAATGTTTTGCGAGGAGTAGTCAAACCGAACGGCGGCGATTTCGACTTCGGTCACGGTCGGCGTTCCGTCGTCGGCACGACTCCACGAGAGGGACGGAACGACGTCGTCCGCTTCGGACCCGTTTTGCAGTTCGAGCGAGCGAACTCGATGCGGCGGACGGCGCGACCGTCGGGTCGTTCGAACGGCGCGAGTAGGCGAAGAAACGCGCAGGCGAACGAGTCAACGGGTGAGAGAGCGAGTGTGAGAGTCACGCACACCAGTCGGGAACGGTAACGGCTTTACTATCTCGGACACGCCGTCCGTCTATGTTCGAGAGCGGAACGTTCGTCGCGGAGCACGTCTCGGAGGTCAGACGGCAACAGGTACAGCCGAACGGCGTCGATTTGACGCTGGAAACGGTGTACGAACAGCGGGACTCGGGCCGAATCGGGCGCAACGGCAAGGAGATCGGCGACCGACAGCAGGTCGAATCCGAGCAGATAACCGAGAAATCCCCGGAGAACTACTACCTGCCGCAAGGAGGATACATCGTCCAGTATGCGGAGACAATCGAAATCCCGGACGGACACGTCGGCTTCGTCTACCCCCGCTCGTCGCTCATGCGGAACTCCTGTATGCTCAACACTGCGGTCTGGGACGCGGGCTACGAGGGCAAAGGTGAAGGGTTGTTGCAGGTCCACCACGACATCGAACTCGAACGCGGCGCACGTATCGCACAACTCGTCCTCGCCGAGGCGGACCACGACGGCACCTACGACGGCGACTAT
>NZ_MEIH01000132.1:0-99043 GCF_001723155.1 Haladaptatus sp. W1 | reverse complement strand
ACGGCGACCTTGCCGTTTCCTGCGATGTCCATGACGGTCGGTCCGCCGAGGCCGGGAATCACTTCCCGAATCTCGTCGAGTTTGTCCTCGGGGGCGTTCATCATGAGGTAGCGTTTGCCTTCCGCCGAGATGACCGACTGGAGCGCCATCGTGACCTGTTCGACCTTCTCATCGCCGACCATGTCCTCGCGGGCGAACAGCCGAACCGAACTCGACAGCACTTCGTCGATGATGCCGAGGCGGTTGACCTTTAGCGTCGTCCCGGTGCTCGTGATGTCGATGATGGCGTCGGCCATATCGACGTGGGGGGTGAGTTCCGTGGCACCCGAAACCTCCACGATTTCGGGCGACACCTCGGTCTCGGCGAAGTACTGTTTCGCCACGTTCGGGAACTCGGTGGCGACCGTTTTACCCGCGAGGTCGGCGACTTCGTTAATGTCTCCCTCCTCGGGTGCTGCCAACACGAGCCGACACTGGCCGTAGCCCAAATCGAGGAGGTCCGAAACGTTGCCGGGGTTCGCCTCCCGCATCTGGTCGAGACCGGTGATGCCGATGTCGGCGGCGCCGTCGCTTACGTACTCCGGGATGTCGGCGGCTCGGGCGAACAACAGCGTCACGTCCGGGTCGACGGTGTTCGCGTACAGCTTGCGGTCCGCACCGTCCACGACATGCAGCCCGGCGTGTTCGAGCAATTCCATCGACGGGTCGTGCAACCTGCCCTTGTTAGGGACCGCGATTCGCATTATCTCGGGTTCGGTCGGCCAGACGGATTACTCTTGCTTTCCCGGTTCAAACTGCAAACCGTGATAAAACGTACCGTATCGCGGACTCCAATCCACCAGAGTCATGCGAGAGCGACGACAACCCCGAGCCATGACGACGCTCCGAATCGCCGGGGGGCAGGTACTGCGACCGGACATGACCGTCGAACGAGCCGACGTACTGATAGACCAGGACGACGGGACGATTCTCGCCGTCGGCGACGTCGCTGACGCCGACGAGACGCTCGACGCCAGCGACGGCCTCGTGATTCCGGGCCTCGTGAACGCCCACTGTCACGCCGCGATGACGCTCCTTCGCGGGTATGCGGACGATAAACCGCTCGATTCGTGGCTCCGCGAGGACGTGTGGCCGGTCGAGGCCGCCCTGACGCCGGAGGACGTGCGTGCCGGAACCGAACTCGGCATGCTGGAGATGATTAAATCCGGGACGACCGGCTTCGCGGACATGTACTTCGAGGTCGACGAGGTTGCCGAAGCCGTCGAGGAGGCGGGGCTTCGCGCCCGAATCGGTCACGGCGTGGTGACCATCGGAAAGGACGAGGAAGTCGCCCGCGAGGACTTCGAGACGAGCCTCGCCATCGCCGAGGAGTTCGACGGCGCGGCGGACGGCCGCATCACAACGGCCGTAATGCCACACAGCCTCACGACGGTCGGCGAGGAGTATCTGGACGACTACATCTCCCGCACGCGTGACCTCGGCGTCCCGCTCCACTACCACGCCAACGAAACCCGCGACGAGGTTGCCCCCATCGTCGAGGAGCGCGGGAAACGACCGCTCGAATACGCCCGCGAGAAGGGCATGACCGGCGAGTCCGATTTCGTCGCCCACGGCGTCCACGTCAACACGACGGAAATCGACCTGCTGGCGGAGACGGGCACGGGCGTCATCCACTGTCCGGCCTCGAACATGAAACTCGCCAGCGGGATGGCCCCCGTGCAGGCGATGTTGGACGCGGGCGTCACGGTCGGACTCGGGACGGACGGCGCGGCGTCGAACAACGACCTCGACATGTTCGGCGAGATGCGAGACGCGGCCATGCTCGGGAAACTCGCCGCGAACGACGCCAGCGCGGTCGCCGCCGAGTCGGTCGTGGAGATGGCGACACGCGGAAGCGCGACCGCCCTCGGGTTCGACAGCGGCCGCATCGAGGAGGGCGCTAACGCCGACCTCGCCGTAATCGACCTGTCGTCGGCCCATCTCGTTCCCCATCACGACCTCGTGAGCCACCTCGCCTACGCCGCGCGCGGCAGCGACGTGAAGCATACGATTTGTGATGGGACTGTCCTCATGGCAGATAGGGAACCACTCACGCTGGACGAAAAGTCGGTGACGGAAAACGCAGAAAAGCGGGCGAAGGAACTCGCCGAACGCGCTACCGAGTAGATAGCTGCGGCTCATTTACGAGGACTATTTCACGCCCGAAAACACATACTCTGTAGTTGTCATCAACGGTAAATTGAACGATTATATCGGTTTTTAAACTCTCTAGCGTTCTCTGAACTATTTATGTACAAATATAACGATGCCAAACGGGAATCGGGGTTTATGGGGGTATCCCCGGTGGAAGAAATCGCATGACAGCAAAACGATTTGCGATACTGCTCGCGGCGGCGGTGCTGCTCTCCGTCGCCGCGCCCGCCTTTGCAACGACTGGCACTGACGGACTGACGGTCGGTGTCTCCCAAAACGAGAACGTCATCGTGACTGTGACCACGAACGGAACGGCGGCCGAGAACGCCTCGGTCTCCGTCGAGGCGCTCAACAACTCCACCTACGCGGGTGCCGGGAGTTACACCACCGACGAAAACGGAACCATTGCACTACCGACTCCTGCGAACAACACCACTATTCACGTCGTGGCGACGAAAGGGAACCTGACCGATTCGACGACCGTCGCGCTGGTCGCGCCCGCGAACGAGGACGTCGAATCCGACGACTCCTTCGGTCACGGTGTCTCCTCGTTCGTCCACCAACTGCTCTCGGGCGAGGACGTGAAACACCCGGGGAGAGTCATCTCGACGTGGGTGACGTCCCACAACCCCGGTGCACAGAAGAAAGCCGACCACGCGAAGTCGAGCCACGACGCCGACGACCACCCCGGAAACGGTCACGACGACCACCCCGGAAACAGCCACAAACAGGGACACGACAAGGGGAAGAAGGACCACGACCGCGGTGACGACTCCGACGACGAATAGGCGTTGACCGCCTTCGGTACCGTTTTGAACGCGCTCGCCCATCTCGAACGTATGGGAACCTATCCGCCGATAAGCGAGCAGTTGGACGACGTTGAGTCCGCTCGCGCCGAGGGGCACCGCAAGATGGACTGGGCGCGCCAGCACATGCCGATAATGACGACGATTCAGGAGGAGTTCGTCGCCGACAAACCGCTGGAGGGCCAGCGCATCGGCATGGCGATGCACGTCGAGGCGAAGACCGCAGTTCTCGTCGAGACGCTCGCGGAGGGTGGCGCGGAAGTCGCCGTCACCGGGTGCAACCCGCTCTCGACGCACGACGACGTGAGCGCCGCGCTGGACGAACACCCGAACATCACCTGCTACGCGAAGCGCGGCGTGGACGACGAGGGTTACTACGAGGCCATCGAGTCCGTCATCGACCTCGAACCCACCATCACGGTGGACGACGGCATGGACATGGTGGCGGCCATCCACGAGGACCATCCCGAACTCATCGAAACCGTCGTCGGCGGCTGTGAGGAGACGACGACCGGCGTGCACCGACTCCGCGCGATGGACGAGGACGGCGCGCTCGACTACCCCGTCTTCGCCGTCAACGACACGCCGATGAAGCGCCTGTTCGACAACGTACACGGCACCGGTGAGTCGTCGCTGGCGACCATCGCCATGACGACCAACCTCTCGTGGGCCGGGAAGAACGTCGTCGTCGGCGGCTACGGCTACTGCGGCAAAGGAGTGGCGAAGAAGGCGGCGGGCCAGAACGCGAACGTCATCGTCACGGAAGTCGAACCGCGCCGCGCGCTCGAAGCCCACATGGAAGGCTACGACGTGATGCCGATGGCCGAGGCCGCCGAAGTCGGCGACGTGTTCATCACGACGACGGGCAACCGCGACGTCATCACGAAAGAGCACTTCGAGGTTATGAAGGACGGCGTTCTCCTCGCCAACGCGGGGCACTTCGACGTGGAGGTCAATCTGAACGACCTCGCGGACCTCGCGGTCGCCGAGCGCGACGCCCGCGACGGCGTTCACGAGTACGAGATGGAGGATGGCCGCCGACTCAACGTCATCGCCGAGGGCCGCCTCGTCAACCTCGCCGCGCCCATCGCGCTGGGCCACCCCGTCGAAGTCATGGACCAGAGCTTCGGCGTGCAGTCGGCCTGTGTGCGCGAGATGGTCGAAAACGGCGAGAAATACGACGCTGGCGTCCACGACGTGCCCGACGAACTCGACAAGGAGATTGCGGAAATCAAACTCGACGCGGACGGCGTGGAGTTCGACTCCCTCTCGGACGAGCAGAAGGAGTACATGGGTAGCTGGCAGCACGGGACGTAACACCGCTCTTCTCCCCGTATCGAGCGCAATTCGAGTCGAGTTGGGTCGAGTCGGATTTTCGTTCTCCGCCCGAGATGTCGTTCAACAAGTATTTACCGTCTCCTTTTTCAAACGGACGTATGCAACGCCGCCAGTTCCTCCAGAAGAGCGTTCCGCTCGCCGTCGGTGTCGGTGCCGCCGGGTGTACCGATTCGAGTACCGACTCCAGTTCCGCCGGATACGCCACCGACGAGATTGCGTCGAACGAGGGTAACGCGTGGGACGATTCCGATACCGCCGAATCGGACGGAAGCGACCCGGCGCTCGAAGCGCCACCCCGCGAGTCCGAAGTGTTCGAAGCCATCGAATCCGGCGACAGACGGGAAACCGTCGTCGTCACGTTCGAAGCGAACCCCGTTGTCCAAGCCCGAATCGGTTCGGGGACGACGACTACGACGATGACGACGCACACGGACGCGGAGAACACGACGACGCGAACGACTGTCGAGAGCACGACGACTACCGACGAAGAAAGTTCTCGGACGTGGATGGATAGTCTGTCGCCCGATTCCCTCCTTCCCGTCGGCGTCGCCGCCGGACGAGGCAGGGGAGGTCGAAGCGGCGGCGGACGGAGCGGTCGGGGTGGACGAAGCGGAAGTGAGGGCGGAAGCCGCGGAAGCGGACGGGGCGGGAGAAGTAGCGGTGGAAAGAGCGGAAAAAGTGGGGGCGGAAAGAAGGGAAAGAACGGGAAGGGGAAGTCGAAAAACGGTAGCGGAAAGGGAGACGGGAAAAGAAGTCCGGTCGTCGCGGCAGCGGGACGAGCGCGTTCGTCGGACGGAACGGGCGGTTCAAGTGGCACGGCGGGCGGTACGCGGCGTGGCACGACCGGCACGACGACGAACTCGACGAGTACGATGCGGTCGTGAGCAATTGCGGGGTCGGACGCATCGGCTCCGCGGACGCGACGGAGGACGACCTTCCCGGCGTCGGTGCCATCGACTGGAACAGCGAGTGCGACGGCGACCACGCCGAAATGCGGTTCACGCCGTCCGCATCGGGGTGGTACCGCATCGGTGCGCGACTGCAGACGACGGACGAGAGGCGCGACTTCGGGTGGGAAGCGGTGGACGTGAAAATCGTCGAAACGGACGAATCGCGCTGGGTGATCGAGAGCCAGTGGAAGGTCTCTCCCCGGCTCTGAACCGTCACTATCCCCGTTTCGTCGGGCGAAAAGCGGGAAACTAAGTCGGTGCGTACGAGAGGTCGAACCGAACAACATGGCGAATCGGAAAGGTGACAGGCGGGAGCGCGAACTCGTCAACAGGCTCGACGACACGGGATTCGCGGTCATGCGCGCTCCCGCGAGCGGGGGGGCAACGCAGCGCGAACTGCCGGACGTGCTGGCCGGAAACGGGAACGCGTTCTACGCCATCGAGGCGAAATCGAGCGCTGGCGACCCCATCTATCTGACGGGGGAGGAAGTCGAAGCGCTGGTCTACTTCTCGCAGAACTTCGGTGCGAAGCCGAAAATCGGCGCCCGCTTCGACCGGGAGGACTGGTACTTCTTCCACCCGGCGGACGTCCACCAGACGAAGGGCGGGAACTACCGGGTCAAGAAGGAGACCGCGCTGAACGAGGGTGAGACGATGGACGAGTTGTGGAAAGACGACGAGGACGAGGCGTCGAAACACAGCGTCTCGGACGTTCTCCACGCGGTCGAACAGGGGGTCCTCTCGGTGGACGAGGCGACGGAGATTTTGGAGTAGCCGTCGCTCCGCGGTCGGGGTTGAAAAACCGAAAAATTGGCTCGACTACTCCGGTTCCGGGAAGTCGGACAGTTCAGACTGATTTCCCGGACGCCCGGGGCGTTGGAGCCGCGAACGCGGGAACGAGTAGCGCCGCACGTGACGCGGCTCGACCTGTTCGGGGCGAAGCCCCGACGGAATCGGGTAGAGCACTTCGACCACTGGGTCGTCCGTCGGGTAGCCCTCGTTCGTCGGGTACTCCGCGACGGTGCAGTCGCGGCCCGGAACCTCGACTTGGTTGGCCCGATAGTCGGTCATGGCGACGACGACCAACAGGTCGCCGGTCGCGCGGTCGACTACGGGTTCGCCGGGTTCCAGTCGGCAGTGGTCGCAGAAGTGCGGCCCGGCGGCCGCCGTCTTCTCGTCCACGAAGATGACTGACTCGCATCTCGCGCACTCGACCGCCTCTTTTCCCGGCGGCGGGACGCGACCTTCGTTGATCTCGATTGCGACCCGGCGGATGTGTTTGCACCGGACGCCCCGCATCATGTGGTCGGGGCAGGTGCAGCGACTCCCGAGCAGATCCACGAAGTACGTGTTGTCGCTCTGGCTTTCGACTTCGTACAGTCCGCCACCGAGCGGCGTGACGGACATGCGCTCTGCTCTGGCGCGTTGGGACCGCGGGTCAGTCTCCTCGGTCTCGGCCAGCGGCGTCAGCGATACTTTTCCGGAAGCGGCTGTGTCTATCATGGGTGCTTCCTCCGACGTGAAACCTGACGACGAAAATCGGCTCGTACCGGCCACTCTACGTCGGTTTCGACGTATCATAGTACGCACCGAGCGACCCTAAGGCTTTCACCTGTCAACGCAAGTCTCGGCTTTTCTTGCCCCGCAAAACGCTGGTAATGGCTCGTTTCCGTGTCGCGGGAACGGTCCCGCCTTCGGGAAACTTCTACGGCGTTCGCGTTCGGCGCTGATTTGCCGTTAAAACGGCGTCGACCTCGCGAGTTCGGGGAGAGTCGGACGGCAACTTCGAAGCGGAGAACTTTTGACGCAACCACGGAAAACGAAGAGCATGAATCTCGAGGACGACACGGTTCGCGACATCGTCGTCTCCGTCGTGTCGGTCGGCGTCTTTATCGTAGCGATGTTTGTCGTGGGCTCGCAGTTCGAAAGCGGCGGAATCACCGGCACTGGCGCGCTCGAAATGGTCGGCGTCATCACGCTCTTCGTCCTCGTCATGACGGGTGTCGGCTTCTGGCTGGCGAATCAACACTGACGTTCGAACAGACTCGTACCGATCGCATCGATCCCCCCGGTCACACCGACCTCTACCGGTCGCGCCAATCCGTCACGGTCCCATTTTCGTCCAGCGCGTCCTCGTAGTACACGAGCGGATGCGTCACCGTCTCACATCGTTCGTCCTTGTTCACACAGTCCCCGTACGCTTGGAGCGTCGCGCAACTCGGCGGCGCGAACTGCGTCGTCCGTTCGTCCCGGAGCCGTTCGATTCGGGCGCGTAACCGGTCTGCGCGTCCCGACGAGCGAACTTCACAGAGCGAGAGGATTTCGTCCGCGTCGAGTCCGATGCTCGTGAGAAACGAGACGAGCGTGAACTCGGAGTGTGCGGGAAGCGACTCCGCGTCACGAGCGCGTGCGAGCAGTGCCGACATACACGGCGGGAACAGTTCCGGCGCGAGCGTGTCGATGTCGTGGGAGAAATCGGCGTCGGTGAACGACGACTCCAGTTCCGACAGTTCGTCGGCGAGCGTCGCGCCGATTTCGTCAGGGACGGGAAGGGGAAGGTCGTCGGCGATGCGTATTTCGACCGCCGTCCGAAGCAGTTCGTGTAGCTCCGCCTGCGAGACGACCACGACGCCATCGTCGAGTTGGCGCGTCACGAGTCGCCACTCGTCGCCGAACTCCCGAGCGAGCGAGATGTAGGTCGAGACGGCAACGCCGAACCCGTCACGACGGGTCACTACATCGTCGTCGAGGTCGAAATCGGCGAGAAACGTTTCGAGCGTGAGCGACGTGCCTCGCGTGCTTTTCAGTCCGTCATCCGGCGTCTCGAAGTCGGCGGTGAACCGCTCGTAGGCCGTCGTCGCCTCGGCGTTGGCGTACTTTTCGACCGCTCCCGGCGCGTCGAGGAGCGACACCAACATCCGGGCGATGGGGTACGAAAGCACCTCCGCCGACGTCGACCAGCGCCGCCCGTCGTCCGGCGCGCGCACGGTCCCGTCGAGGAGCGCCCGTCGCACGCGCTCCACGCCGCGCTCGACTGCCGGGTGGCGGTCGCCCTCCCCCGCGATGACTGCCGCGAGGTCGAGGTTCGCGTCCCGAACCGCCTCGCGAGCGGACGCGAGAAACGGGTATCGGGCATGGAGCGAGTTCATTAATCGCCTTTTCGAGCGGTGCCCGATAAACGCGACGGTCGCGCGGTAACGCGAGATTTCCCCGGCTCGACCCCCGCGGAAATCCCGCGTTTCCCCGGTTCGGCCGAATCCAATCACCTATTACCGGGGCGTGAGAAGCGGGGTTCGTGCCACGCTTCGCCTATCCGTGCCCCGACTGTCGAACGACGACGAACCTCCACGGCCCGGACTGCCGGTTCGACGGGGAGCCGTGGACGGACATCGAGAAAGCGTATACCGACATCGTCGCGGTGCTCTCGGCCGATTCGGTGACGGAGGAGGAACTCCGCGACGCGGTTCACGGCCGTTGGAACGCCACACACGTCGCGGCGCTCGACCGCCTTCGTCACGAAAAGCGGGTCGTGGAGAGCGACGGAACCTTACGCCTCCTCACCGCCGACGAGTTCCGAGAGACCGTCTCGGAGCCGAGCTTCGAGCCGATGCGGACGATTTACGAGAAGGGAAGCGTTCCGGGCTGTCACGACAACGCCGTCTTCGCCATGATCGCGTGGTACGAGATGGTCGGCCTGTCGTGGCCCGAGACGCGCGAGAACGTCGTCGAGTGGCTCCACAAGAGCGGAACGTGGGGGCGCGGCGGGTTCGAGGAGTCCTCGCCGGAGGAACTGGTCGAAACCAAGCGTCACGTCTACGAGGCCGGGTACGGGTGGAAAGAGAAGGCCCAGTCGGCGAAGGCGGTCATCGACCGGAACCTGTAGAAGCGAAAATCGAATCGAGTCGTTTTTCCTCAGTCGCTCTGGATCCGCGGCGCGAGCATGTAGGTCACGTCACCCATGCCTTCCGCGATTTCGAAGTGAAGTTTGACGGGGAACTCCTCGCCGAGGTCGATGGACACTTCGCCGTCGTTCGGGATCGCCTTGTTCATGTCTTTGAGATAGTCGAGGCTGAACAGGGAGTGGGCGGGACCGGTCGTGAGGTCGATGAGGTCGTCGCGGTCGAGTTTCAGGTCGACGTTGTCGGTGTCGCCTTCGGCTTCGACGTAGAATATCTCGTCGTCCTCGTTCACGCCAAGGGCGATGTGGTCGGAAACCATGTCGGCGGCTTTGACCGCGCGGTCGATGTCGGACCCTTCGACGACGATGGTCGCCGAGAGGTCGAGGTCCGGGATGTCTGGTTCTTGGCGAATGGAATCGGGGTCGATGAGCGCGAGCGTGTATTCGAGTCCGTCGATTTTAATGTGGAGTTTGCGCGTCTCTTCGTCCAACTCCATCTCGATGAGTTGGTCGGAGCTGGCCATGCCAGCGATGCTTTCGAGACGGTCGAGGTTGACGCCGAGGACGCCTCCGTCAGCCTCGTAGGATTCGAATGCTTCGGAATCGAGTTGGAGGTCCACCATTCCGACGTTGGCCGGGTCCACTGCCTTGATGGTGAGGCCATCCTCCTCGAGGTGGATTTTGCATTCATCCACCAGAACGCCCACGGAATCGATCGTCGTCCGGAGCGTATCCGCGCTCACGATAGCCTTGAACATGTTGGTGATTCCTATGAAAGGGTGGCATAAAAAGTCACCCGTTCGCGCGCGCGAGGTGCCGTGCAGAAACAACGGACATCGGATAGGAACCGGGAACGGCCGGTGTTTAACTCACCGCAGTCTCCCGATTATTACAGAAGATAATACAAAGATTTTTGATAAACGTTTTACGCTAGAAGGTATTCTGAACGTATATGTCGCAGGAGTGGCGGCCGGAAGAATACACGCTCGACGAAGACGACCCTCGATGGGGAGTCTGTAATTACTGTAAGAAGAAGGTCTTCGTCGGTGGCAAGAACAAATCGGATCTCATTCGGCATCAGGCCGAGTGTGAGTATCGAGACGGGTAGTTTCCCGTCGGCGAATCATTCATTTTGGTCGTAACGGCCAGCGGCGGGGCGACGAACGAAGGGCGTAAACATCCGCGTAGACAACCGTCTCACAACGAATGGCCCGTAAAGACCACTACTACAACAAATCAAAGCAGCAAGGCTACCGCTCGCGGGCGGCCTACAAACTCAAGCAGTTGGACGAATCCGCACACCTCCTCCACGAGGGCGAGACGGTCGTGGACCTCGGGGCGGCCCCCGGCGGTTGGCTCCAAGTCGCCGCCGAGGAAGTCGGCGACACCGGCACCGTCATCGGGGTCGACCTGCAGCGGATCAAGGACATCGACGGCGTGGAAACCATCCGCGGCGACATGACCGAGGAGGAAACCCAAGAGGAGGTCATCGACGTCGCCGGGTCCGCCGACGTCGTTCTCTCGGACATGGCACCGAACATGACCGGCGAGTACAGCCTCGACCACGCTCGCTCGGTGTACCTCGCCCGACAGGCGTTCGAGACGGCGCTCGAACTCCTCGATTCCGGCGGCGACTTCGTGGTCAAGGTGTTCCAGGGACCGGACTTGGACGACCTGCGCGAGGACATGGAACCCGAGTTCGAGTACGTTCGAACCATGAGTCCCGACGCCTCGCGCGACGAGTCCTCCGAGGTCTACCTCGTCGCCCGGAAACGCCTCACCGCGCCCGTCAGACCCGGCGACACCCTCGAAGTGACCATCGAAGGTGTGGGGAGCGAAGGCGACGGCGTGGCGAAAGTCGAGGAGTACACGCTGTTCGTTCCGAACACCGAGGAGGGAGAGACGGTCGAAATCCGCGTCGACGACGTGAAACCGAAGTTCGGCTTCGCACAGCGATTGGACCGAGACTGAAGTCCGCGTTCAGTCGGCCGAACTCGGCACCCTACTTGCGGCCGTTTGCGACCGGAGGAAACCGACGACGGCGTAGACGAACGGGGTGTCGAGCAGCGCGACGAACAGTTTGAAGACGTACTGGCCGACGATGAGCGAGAGGATGACGTTCTCCGGGAGTATCGGCCCGATACCGGCGAAGCGGGGGAGCGCGTAGAACGCGACGCCGACGAAAATGACGGTATCGATTGCCTGACTGCTCGCCGTGGACCCGATGTTGCGAGCCCAGAGGTGGTCGCCGTCGGTGAGGTCGCGGATTCGGTGGAAGACGATGACGTCCCAGTTCTGACTGACGACGTAGGCACAGAGGCTTCCGACGACGATGTTCGTGCTCGCGCTGAGGACGGTGCGGAACTTGGCGGGGTCCACGCTGTTCTGTGCGGCGGGCGCTTCGATGGTGGACCAGACGAGCACCAGCATGACGAATATCATGACGAAGGCGACGTTGACGAGTCGCTGGGCCGCCTTTCGTCCGTACACCTCGGCGTAGCAGTCGGAGGCGAAGAAGGTCAGCGCGTAGGCCAGCGCCGCCCCCGGAAGGACGAGCGCGTCGCCCGTGATCGGCAGGGTGAGCGGAATGGTGAACTGGAGCACCTTCGCCGCCGTGAGCTGTGCCGTCACGAGCGCCGTCACGAACAGCGCGGTGAGGCCGAGTTGCCCGGTGGCCAGTACTGAGTGAGCGTCCCGCCGCTCAGTCATCTTCAAGTCTCCCGTGCCGTTCGTCGATTTCGTCCAGAATGTCCAGCATCTTCCGAATCGAAGCTCGAATCGCCTCGCTCCTGTTGACGAACTTACCGTCGTCGCCCACGTGGTCGTCCAAATCCGAGAGGAGTTCGTCGGGCACTTCGACGCTTATCTTGGTCATACCGGGATATTCCGGGAGGAATACTTAAGCCCAGCGTCAGGCGCGTCGGCCGCCGAGCGTCCCTATCCAGAGGACGCTCAGTCCGAAGATGTACGCGACGGAGACGGGGATGGCGACGAGGAACATCGTGTAGAGGCTGTCGGGGGTCACCAGTGCGGCGACGGCGAAGACACCGATGACGATGCCGCGCCAGTATTCGAACATCGACTTGAACGGGACGATTCCGGCCCAGTGGAACAGGAACATCGTCACCGGTACGTCGGCGAGCAACCCGATGCCGACCGTGGTGAGGAACACGAGCCAGAAGAACGCCTTCACTCGGTAGTAGATGAGCATGTCGGCGTTGTGGGCGTCGGTGACGAGCCACGAGATGATGTTCGGGGCGACGATGGTGTAGCCGACGTAGCTCCCGACGATGAGTCCGACGAACAGCGTGCCGCCCCACAGGAAGAACACGTTGCGGTTGCCCCTGACGAGTTTGCGCTCCTTCATCGCGGGCCAACTGTAGTAGAGCACCATCGGGAGCACCGACACGGCGGCGAGCAGGGTGCTTATCTTCACCTCGAAGATGAGCGCCTCGACCGGGTGCAGGGTGACGACGTTGAGCTGTTGACCGTTCGCCAGTATCGACTGTGGCACACGGCTCGTGAAGTCGCTGTTGATGTCGCCGATGCCGCCCTGGTACAGGTAGACGAACACGCTGGCGAGCACGAGCATGAACACGCCGACGATGCGGAAGAACTTCGACGTGAGACTCTGGAGGATGAACGCGAAGTCGTAGTAGTAGCCGCCGATGTCGTCCTCGGTCGTCTCGTCTTCCGTGAACGCGTTCGTCATGCCCGCGGCGGTGCGCTGGAGGACGTTGCCCTCTTCTTGGGCCTCTTGGCTCGGTTGCTGGGCGACGTCCTCGGCGAGCGGTGCGCCCTCGGCCTCGCGGACCTCCTGGTCCGCTTCCGCGGCTTCCGCTTCCTCTTCTTCTTCCTCGGCGTTCGCTTCGTCGAAACGGTCGAAGATGGCCTGTGCCTTCTCGGGTTGGTCGGCCTCCATCGCGGCGCGGGCGTAGTCGAGCGATTCGCCCTCGTCCATCTCGGTGAACACTTCGGGCGGAGCGGCTCGAACCCCGGCGGCGTCGAGCTGTTCGATGTCGATCGCGGCCGGTGCGCCACTGCGCTGCTGGCCGACCGCGGCGTTCGCTTCGAGCGAGACGAACAGGTAGTAGAGAGCGGCGACGACGAGCGCGACGACCGCGACCGCTCCGGCGACGAGGAGGAGGGCCGTCCCGCGCGGCATGCCCAGCGCCTCCTCGATGGGGGAGAACGCCGCGGGTCGGAACTCGGCCGGGAGTGCTGGGAGCAGTTGGCTGTTCACGTAGCTGACCCCGGCTCGGCTGAAGAAGAGGTACGTCGCGCCACCGGCGATGAGCGCGATACCGAGGAGGTAGTTCCACCGCTCCGCCACCGATTTTCTGATGCTCACCTTGCTGCTCCCGCGCTTGATGGTGACGAGGATTTTCGACAGATAGAGACTGAATCCGTAGAGGATGACGAGCGGAATCGCCCACATAACCTGCGTGAACGGGTCCGGTGGGGACGCGACCGCGCCGAAGACGAAGATGATGAGGATTGCGTAGCGCCACTTGTCGCGGAACGTCTCGTATTTGACGATGCCCGAGTAACTGAGGCCGCTCATGATGAGCGGCAGTTCCGCGGCCAGACCGAACGAAAGCGAGATGATGAGGACGAACTCGGTCCACTGCACGATACCGTACTTCGGGCTCAGGTTCGCCTGCACCGCGTTCTTGGCGAGGAACTGGAACATCAGCGGGAGATAGACGGAGTACCCGTAGGCCAGTCCGCCGATGAACAGGGCCGCCGCGAGACCGACCAGCGGGATTATCTTCCAATAGGAGATGGAGAACTCGGGATACCATTCGCGTTGCCGAATCGAATCACGACCGAGATAGAGCAAAACGGGGATAGCGAGAATAATACCGGAGAACATCGCTATTTTCGCTTGGAGGAGAATGACGTCGAACGGCGTCACCGCGACGATTTCGACGTGTTTCATCACTGTCTGTGACATCCCGGAGGTCGTCACGTCGCGCAGGAACGGCCACACCACCATCGACATGGCGTAGAACATGCCGATGAAGCCGAGAACGAATACGATGAAGACTTTCTGCAGGTGCGTCTGTGCCGTCGAAAGCATCGCTCCGATGGTTTCTCGCCCGGAAGCGACGGTGTTGGCGGTATCCTCGTCGATGAGACTGTTCCCCGAGGTAGACATTGCTTGGGAATGGTAACCCCCTGCCAGTTATCAATCTTCTCGTCTCGCAAGATGAAGAAAGCCTATAATAACTCGGCTGCTTATCCCCGGGTGAATGGGCGAAGAATCGGAGGCGACGGCAGGCAGTAATATATCGAAGGTTCCGGCGTCGGAAGAAGCGCCGGAGCCGCCGGACGAGAACCTGTACGCGCCCGAGGACCCGGAGCCAGCAGTCGAGCGGCCGAGCCAGCCGATGGACGACGAGGAGATGCCGCTCGCCGACCACGTGGAGGAGATGATAAAACGGCTCGCCATCGTCCTCGTCATCGCTGGCGTCGTGAGTCTCATCACCCTCCCGTTCGCGGATCACGTCATCAACTTCCTCTGGAATCAGATTCTGCCGGTCGGTCCCGAAACCCGACCACGGCTCTACGCGCCGCTGGCACTCGTGATGACGAAACTCAAGGTCGCCAGCCTCGCGGGTCTCATCATCGCCCTCCCCGTCATGGTGTACGAGACGTACCTCTTCATGCGCCCCGGTCTCTACCCGCACGAGCGTCGATACTACCTCGCGGCGGTGCCGACGAGCCTCGTCCTCGCGTTCGTGGGCGTCAGCTTCGCGTACTTCCTCATCCTCCCCGCCATCTTCACTTACTTCCTGTCGTACACACAGAGCGCGAACGTCGCCGTCGCGTTCGGTCTGACGAAGACGTTCAACCTCATTCTGATGATGATGGGCGTGTTGGCCGTCGTCTTCCAGATTCCGCTTCTCATCATGCTCGCCATCATGATGGGCCTGACGACGCGCCAGTGGATGGCCAACCGACGGCTGTACTTCTGGGGTGCGTTCGCCGGATTCGCGTTCCTGTTCAGCCCCGACCCGACCGGGATGGCCCCGTTCCTCGTCGCCATCACGATGGTCGGCCTGTTCGAAGGCACCTTGCTCCTCCTGAAGTGGACGGGCAAGTGACGGTTTTGAACCGTTCTCTCGTCCTCCTCGAATATTCGGAATCACACAATGGCACCTTTCGATGTTCGTAACCGGGTTATAACTAAGGGAGTTTGTCTCCAACGGAGCGGTAGCGTTCGTGCCTACCCTTAGCTCGCGTGCCAGCAGCTACAGACCGCAGTTCGCGTGCCAGCAGACTGCCACCCTTCGGGTGCGAACGCCCGACGCTGCTTTCTACTGACCACCGGTCGGATACTCCGTGCTAAACACGTCTTCGACCAGCGGTTCGCCTTGCGGTCCCGACTCGCGCGCATCGCCGTCCGCTTGCTCGCGGGTCGTCCCTCCCCCTCGCCGTTTGATGCCTCGTCGACATCGCCTTCCGGACTTACACTCCCGGTTCGATAGCCGTGCAAGTCGAGCGTGACGTGTTCGAATCCGAGGTCCGTCAGGTGGTCCCGTGCGGCGCGAACGAACTCCTCGTCCAGCGCCCGCGACAGCTCGTCCTCGCCGATTTCGATGCGCGCCAGTCCGTCGTGGTCGCGGACGCGGAACTGGGTGAACCCCCACTGGCGGAGCACCGTTTCGGCGCGTTCGATTCGGGAGAGGCGTTCCTCGGTCACTTCCAAACCGGTCGGGATGCGCGAGGAGAGACATGCCATCGCGGGTTTGTCGGCGACGGAGAGGTCGTACGCTTCCGCGATTTCCCTGACCTCGGCCTTCGAGATGTCGTGTTGGAGGAGCGGCGAGTAGGCGTCCAACTCCTCGACGGCGCGGAGGCCGGGGCGGTGCCCTGCGGATACGTCGTCGGCGTTCGTCCCGTCGCAGACGATATCGATGTCGAGTTCGGCCGCCTTGTCGAACATCGCACCGAGGCGCATCGTCCGGCAGTGATAACAGCGGTCGTCGCCGTTCTCGACGAAGTTCGGGTCGTCCAACTCGCTGAACTCGGCGACGACGTGGCGGATTCCGATTTCGTCGGCGACACGATTCGCGTCCCCGAGTTCGGCCTCGGGCAGGGTTTCGCTCTTCGCGGTGCACGCGACGGCATCGTCCCCCAGCGCATCGTGGGCGATAGCGGCGACGACGCTCGAATCGACCCCACCGCTGAACGCGACGAGTACGCCGTCGCGCTCCGCGAGGTCTGCCTTCGCGGCGGCCAGTTTCTCCTCGACGGTTGGCATACTTCGTGATTGTTGCGAACGGGCAAAAGCGCCTCGTCACGCGTCCGTGTCGTCGCAGTTCGATTCGATTTCGACGCTCCACTTCGGGTGCGGAACCGTCTTTTCACCGATGCACGTCGGGAACGTTTTTTATGTATGACGCAATATCACGGAGCGAATGGACCTTGAGGCGGTACCCGGCGTCGGTGCGAAGACCGCGGACGCGCTCGCGGAACTCGACGACGCCGAGCGAGCGTTGGAAACCGGCGATGTCGCCACGTTGGCGCGAGCGCCGGGAATCACGGAAGGGCGGGCCGCTGCCATCGCGCGCGGTGCCATCAGGATTCGACACGACGACGACGGCGGCTTTCTCGCCACCGACAGGGCGCGGGAGTTGTACCGAGACGCCCTCTCGCTCGTGAAAGCGCGGGCCGTCACGACGCACGCGAAAAAGCGTCTCGAAACGCTGTATCCCAGTTCCGCCGCATCCAGAATCGAGGAGGTACAGGCGTTCACGCGTGGGGCGATGGAACGAACGCCGACGGCGGACGTTCGGGCGGCGTTGGCCGACGTCGAACCGCTCTCGGCCCCGCAAGGCGTTCGGGTTACCGACCGCTGTCTGGCGACGACCGACGCCGAGCGGTACGCGAAAGCGCGCGAGGTGATTCCCGAACTGCCGGTCGAAGTCGTGGAGGACACGCGGGAACTGGCGGAACTCGCGCGCGGATACTCCACCGTCGTCGCGCTGGACGAGGCGTTCGCGGGCGTCACCATCGACGGAGACGTTCGCGTCGAACCGGGTGCGCTGGAAACCCCGGCGGAACTCGTCCCCGAGCGTCCGCTCGCCTTCTTCGCCGCGAATCGGGACACCCTGCTCGCCGCCGCCGAAGTCCATCACGTCGCGGGGATGGACGCGCCGCTCGACATCGACGGATTGGAGTCCGCACTCGCCCGCGTCACCGCGGATGGCGGGGTGACGGGCGACGACGAACTCGCTCGGTTGACGGATGCCATCGCTGACTTGGACGCCGCCGTCTCGATGGCCGAAAACGTCGCCAACGACCGACTTCGGGAGGCGATTCGGGAGCGGGACGTGACCATCGAAGGCTCCGACCTGCTCTCGCTGGTCGAGCGCGGTGCGGGCGTCGATTCGCTCCTCTCGCGCGAGTTGGGCGACGAGTACGATGCCGCCGTCGAGGCCGCCCGCGAGCATTTGGTCGAGACGCTGGCGCTGGACGCCGGTGAAACCGAACTTGCACGGCAGGCGTTCCCGGAGGACCCGACGTTTCCCGTGGAGCACGACGAGAGCGTGATTTCGCGGCTCCGTGAACAACTGGAAGCCGAAAAGTCGCGGCGGGCGGCGCGACACAAGCGCGAACTCGCCCGCGAACTCGCGGACGAGCGCGAGGCGGCGGAAGAACTCGTTCGCGCCGCGCTCGAACTGGACGTGGAACTCGCCGTCGCCCGGTTTGCCAGAGACTTCGAGTGCGTCATGCCCGACTTCGACGGTGACGGGTTCGACATCGCGGCCGGGCGCTCCCCGTTGCTCGACGTGGAGTTCGCCGCCGTCGAACCGGTCGATTACGGCGTCTCGGGCGTGGCCCTCCTCTCGGGAGTCAACAGCGGCGGGAAGACGTCGACGCTTGACCTCGTGGCGCTCGTCGTCATCCTCGCCCACATGGGCCTGCCGGTTCCGGCGGACTCGGTTCGCTTGCGACGATTCGAGGAACTGCACTACCACGGCAAGACGCAGGGGACCCTCGACGCGGGGGCGTTCGAGAGCACGCTCCGGGAGTTCGCGGCTCTCGCCGACGGACAGGCGGGCCGCCTCGTGCTCGTGGACGAACTCGAAAGTATCACCGAACCCGGCGCGAGCGCGAAAATCATTGCGGGGATTCTGGAGGAGTTGGGCGAGCGCGACGTGACCGGCGTCTTCGTCTCCCACCTCGCCGACGAGATTCGGGACGTGGCGCGGTACGACGTGGCGGTGGATGGCATCGAAGCCAAAGGACTGGTCGACGGCGAACTCGTGGTAGAGCGCTCCCCGGTCAAGGACCACCTCGCTCGTTCGACGCCCGAACTTATCGTGGAGAAACTGGCCGACGGGGGAGAAAACGGGTTTTACGAGCGATTGCTGGAGAAGTTCGAGTAGCCCGACAGCCAGAACTGTTACTTACGAGTGTGCCGTTCCCGTTTGTGCCCCGTCGAGGGGGAGGAGAGATATAATATGGCACACCAGTTCGAATGTACGCAACAGGATTGTGACTTTATGGTACGGGCCGACGACGAGCAAGAAATCGTCGATATGGTGCAGGAACACGCCCGAGAAAAGCACGGTATGTCGATGGACCGAAACGACGTCCAAGGCGCGATAGAGCAAAGCTAGTCGCTCAAACGGCGGTTCATCGGCTCTTTTGTCTCTGGCGAAGGATTAAGTAGCTACGGGAGCGTGGTGAAAGTGATGGCAGACGACCCCGAGGAGGGGATGTTGTCGTGGGACGAGTCGGTGTTCCGCGAGGAGCACGTCTTCGAAATCGACTACGTTCCGGAGACGTTCAAACACCGCGAATCCCAGACACAGAGCCTACAATACGCGCTTCGGCCAGCAGTTCGCGGGTCGCGTCCACTCAACGTCATGGCGCGCGGACCGCCGGGGACTGGCAAGACGACCTCCGTACAGAAACTGTTCGACGAACTGTCGGCCCAAACCGACGTTCGGACGGTTCGCGTCAACTGTCAGGTGGATTCGACGCGATACGCCATTTTCTCGCGCATCTTCGAGGGGATATTCGACTACGAACCGCCGTCCAGCGGCATCTCGTTCAAGAAGCTGTTCCGCCAAATCACGGACAAACTGGTCGAGGAGAACGAGGTGCTCGTCGTCGCGCTGGACGACGTGAACTACCTGTTCTACGAGGGCGAAGCCTCCGATACGCTCTACTCGCTCCTTCGCGCTCACGAGGCCCACAGCGGGGCGAAAATCGGCGTCATCGTCGTCTCCTCCGACCTCAACCTCGACGTCATCGAGGGACTCGATACCCGCGTCCAGAGCGTCTTTCGACCCGAGGACGTGTACTTCCCGGTCTACGACCGACAGGAGATCGTCGATATCCTCGGCGAGCGCGTCAAGCGCGGCTTCCACGAGGGCGTCATCGGCCCGGACGTGCTGGAGCGCGTCGCCGAACTCACCGCCGAGAGCAGCGACCTTCGCGTCGGCATCGACCTCCTCCGGCGGGCGGGCCTGAACGCCGAGATGCGCGCCAGCCGAACCGTGAGCCTGCAGGACGTGGAGGACGCCTACGAGAAATCCAAGTTCGTCCACCTCTCTCATAGCCTGCACGCCTTGAGCGAAAACGAGGTCGCGCTCGTCCGCGTCATCGCCGAACACGACGGCGAACAGGCTGGCGAGGTGTACGACGTGTTCCACGAGGAGACCGACTTGGGTTACACCCGATATTCCGAAATCATCAACAAGGTGGACCAACTCGGCATCATCGACGCCACCTACACCAACGTCGATGGTCGCGGGCGGTCGCGGTCGCTGTCGCTGCGATATGACCCCGAAGCCGTGTTGGCGCGGTTGGACGACTGAGACTTCGGCCGGTTGGTTCTTTTTTCGTGTGTTTCGACTGTCGTAGAACCGTCGGGTATCATGCAAGCGACCTTCTCAAGTACCTCGAATCCTTACGAAAGATACCATGAGCGACACCCAGTCCGGCCCGCTTCGACCGGACAACCCGGACGCCGAAACCGATTTTCGAGTTGACGCGCCGTTCGACCCGGCGGGGGACCAACCCGAGGCCATCGAGCAGTTGGCCGAGGGGTTCGACGAAGGGATGGAGAAACAGACCCTGCTCGGCGTCACGGGGTCGGGGAAGACGAACACAGTTTCGTGGACCATCGAGGAGGTCCAGAAACCGACGCTCGTCATCGCGCACAACAAGACGCTGGCGGCGCAGTTGTACGAGGAGTTCCGGAACCTCTTCCCGGACAACGCGGTGGAGTACTTCGTCTCCTACTACGACTACTACCAACCGGAGGCCTACGTCGAGCAGACGGACACCTACATCGACAAGGACGCGTCCATCAACGAGGAGATAGACCGCCTTCGACACTCCGCGACGCGCTCCCTGCTCACTCGGGACGACGTTATCGTGGTGGCGTCCGTGTCGGCTATTTACGGCTTGGGTGACCCGCAAAACTACGAGGACATGCGCCTGCGACTGGAAGTCGGCGAGGAAATCGGACGCGACGAACTCCTCGCCCGTCTCGTGGACTTGAACTACGACCGGAACGACATGGACTTCACCCAGGGTACCTTCCGCGTCCGGGGCGATACCGTCGAAATCTTCCCGATGTACGGCCGCTACGCGGTTCGCGTCGAACTCTGGGGCGACGAAATCGACCGGATAGTGAAGATAGACCCGCTCGAAGGCGAAGTCAAATCACAGGAACCCGCCGTACTCGTTCACCCGGCGGAACACTACTCGATTCCCGAGGAGACGATGGCGGAGGCAATCGCCGAAATCGAGGAGGATTTGGAGCGCCGAATCCGCTACTTCGAGCGAAACGGGGACTTGGTGGCCGCCCAACGAATCGAGGAGCGGACCACGTTCGACCTCGAAATGATGAAGGAGGCGGGCTACTGTTCCGGCATCGAGAACTACTCGGTGTACTTCACCGAGCGCGAGGTCGGCGACGCGCCGTACACCTTGCTGGACTATTTCCCCGACGACTTCCTCTGCGTCATCGACGAATCTCACCAGACGGTGCCCCAGATTCGGGGCCAGTTCGCGGGCGATAAGTCGCGCAAGGATTCGCTCGTGGAGAACGGCTTCCGACTCCCGACGGCCTACGACAACCGCCCGCTCACGTTCGAGGAGTTCGAGGAGAAAAGCGCGAAGACGCTCTACATCTCGGCGACGCCCGCGGACTACGAACGCGAGCAGAGCGAGCAAATCGTCGAACAGATCGTTCGCCCGACGCACCTCGTGGACCCGAAGGTCGAAGTCGCCGACGCCTCCGGTCAAATCGACGACCTGATGGCGCGCATCGACGACCGAATCGAGTGCGACGAGCGCGTCCTCGTCACGACGCTGACGAAGCGGATGTCCGAGGACTTGACCGAGTATCTGGAGGAGGCGGGCGTCGCGGTCGAGTACATGCACGACGAGACGGACACGCTCGAACGTCACGAACTCGTTCGCGGACTCCGGTTGGGCGAGTTCGACGTGCTCGTCGGCATCAACCTGCTCCGCGAGGGGTTGGATATCCCGGAGGTGTCGATGGTCGCCATCCTCGACGCCGACCAGCAAGGGTTCCTCCGCTCGGAAACCGCGCTCGTCCAGACGATGGGCCGCGCGGCCCGGAATGTCAACGGCGAGGTGGTCCTCTACGCCGACGAGGTGACGGACGCGATGGAGAGCGCGATGGACGAAACCGGACGGCGGCGTCGGATTCAACGGGAGTTCAACGAGGAGCACGGCTACGAACCACAGACCATCGAAAAAGCGGTTTCCGAGGCGAACCTGCCGGGAAGCAAGACCGACACCGGCGGCGTCACCCGCAACGCGCCGGAAACGGACGAGGAGGCGCTCGAACAGATTGCCCAACTCGAAGACCGGATGGAGGAGGCCGCCAACAATCTGGAGTTCGAGCTCGCGGCTGACATCCGCGACCGGATTCGAGAGTTGCGCGAGGAGTTCGACGTGGAGACGGAGATCGGCGGCGTCGAACCGGAGCGTGGGGAGTTCTAATCCGGAATTCTGCCTCATCGTTCCTCGATATTTTCCCGAACATCAACCTTTTTCAGTGTAACTGTGCGTGTAGCAGTCACGATGTCACGATTACATGGAGCGACCGCACCGTGTCGGTTTTCGGATGTTTCCGGCGAGACCAATCGCGTTCGATACGCGCCGTTCCCCAACGAGGGTGTTAGCTGAGGATGTCGCTTCCGCTAGGATTCTCGCCGACCGGGTTGGCTTTCTTCGTTCTGCTGACCTTCCTCATCGCGACGACGGTCAACACGTTCGCCATGGAAGCGGCGGTACTGTTCACGCCCGCGTTCCTGTTCGTCTATCCGGAACTGGTTCCGGCGTTCCCCGACCTCGCGTTGCAGGGGGCTATCGGACTCGCGCTGTTCGTCGAACTGTTCGGGTACACGAGTAGCGTCTCGGCCTACTGGTTCCGCGGACAGGTGGATTGGACCGTCGCCAAAGCCGTCCTCGCGGTCAGCGTGCCGGTCGCAATCGTCGCCAGAGCGGTGTCCTACTTCGTCCCGTCCGCCGCGCTCAAAGTGCTGTTCGGCGGGATGTTGCTCGTGCTCTCTTTCGTCCTCTATCTCTCACATCGGGACGGAAAATCGCTCGGCGACTTGGTTGACGCGAGCCGACTCTTTGGAGATTCGTCCCGAATACGGACGGACGGTGGAACACCGGACTCCTCCCAGTTCGACCGGTTCGACCGCACAATCGCGGGCGTCGGCGGGGCGATGGCTGGCCTGGTCGGTATCGCCATCGGCGAACTCGCACAGACCCTGTTGACGGTCCGAAAGAACGTGTCCATCCGCATCTCCACGGGGACGAGCGCGCTCATCCTGCACGGAACCATCGTGTCCGCGCTCGTTGCGAACCTCCTTCTCCTGCGCTACGCGCCCGAATCGTTCAGCGGTCACAACTTCACCGTCCCGTTCGAGTTTGGACTCGTCGCCGGGGTGACCTGCGCTGTCGGCGGTCAGACGGGTGCGTTCCTCAACAGTCGCGTTCCGGAACACCGGACCGTGCAGACGATGACGGTCGTCTACTCCCTCGTCGGCGTGTTCACTCTCGTCCGCGTGTTCGTCCTCGGCTGACGCCCTTCGAAGTGAATTTCGGTCGAATCAGTTCGATTCCGGTTCGACCTTTTCACCGATATTCGCGGTTTCGACCGCCTCGGTGTCGATTTCGGAAAGCGTCTCCTCGATGTCGTCCAACCCGAGTAGTTCGCGCGTCTCGGGATCGAACTCGTTCGATTCGAGGAACTCCGCGCCGTCGCGCACGTCGCTGCCGGTGAGGTGCTTGCCGTAGCGGCCGACGAGCGAGGAGAGTTCTTGCGGCAGGACGAACGTCGTGGATTCTCCCTCGCCGATGGTTTGGAGCGTCTCCATCCCCTTCTCGACGATGGCGCGTTCGCCCATCGACTGGGCGGATTTCGCGCGGAGAACTATCGACACCGCATCCCCTTGCGCTTCCAGAATTTGGCTCTGTTTCTCACCTTGCGCGCGGATAACGTTCGACGCCTTCTCGCCTTCCGCCCGCTCAACGGCACCGCGGCGTTCACCTTGCGCTTCGAGAATCATGGCGCGGCGTTTCCGCTCGGCGCTGGTCTGCTGTTCCATCGCGTTGACGACGGCGCGGCTCGGCATCACTTCCTGCACTTCGACGCTCTCGACGCGAATGCCCCACTCGTCCGTCGGCGGGTCTATCTCCTCGCGGATTCGCCGGTTGATGACGTCACGGCGCGAGAGCGTCTCGTCGAGTTTCATGTCGCCGATGACGGCCCGGAGCGTCGTCTGTCCGAGGTTGGCGACGGCGCGTTCGTAGTTGTCAACGCCGAGAAACGCCCGCTCGGGGTCCATCACGCGAACGTAGAGGACGGCATCCGCGACGACGGGCGAGTTGTCTTGCGTGATCGCTTCCTGTTTCGGCACGTCGAACACCCGCGTTCGCATATCGAATCGTCGCGTAGCGCTCACGAACGGCGGGATGAAATGGATACCGGGGTCGAGCAGTTTGCGGTACTCCCCGAAAACGGTCAACGCGCGCTTTTCGTACGGACCGACGATTTCCACGGCGCTGTTCACCGTGGCAATCGCGAGGGCGAGCAGGAGGAGCCCCGCTATTGCCATCGTGTCGAGAAACGGGAGGGCAAGAAAGAAGAAGACGGCGAAACCGATGGCGAAGAGGGCTTTCCCTGCATTCATCCTCGACGTCGCTTTGCCGAGGGTGTAGAAGGGCTTATCCATACTACCCGATAGTTGTTCAGTTCGCATAACAGTTCCCACCGCGTCCGTCCCGAATCGAAGTGTATAATCGAATTTGGATTATATCAAATCGGTTTCGAGGGATAGAGTTAAACCCGGAACCGGCGCAGTATCCGGTGCATGATAGTCGTCGAAAACAGATTGTTCGTCGCCGAAGAGTACGCGGACCAGTTCGTCGAGCGGTTCCGAAACAGCATGGGTGAAGTGGAGTCCCAGCCCGGTTTCGTCAAGTTCGAGTTGCTGACTCCCGCTCGCCCCGACACGGATTCCTACGTCGCACAGACGTACTGGGAGTCGATGGCTGACTTCGAGGCGTGGACCGACACCGACGCGTTCCGCGAGGCGCACGCCGACCGACCGCCGAGGGAGATGTTCACCGACAAGAACCAACTGGAAGTGCACGAAGTTTCGTTCGAGCGGACGGGCGAGTAGTCGAGGTTCGTCTCTTCTGACGCTCTTTTCCGCCCGACGCACGTCTCACAGCCAGCGCTCGATCCCTCTCGACGTTCGACTCACAAGCGGCGTCGTAACGCCGTCACCGTTTTTTCACCGATACCGTCCACGTCCCGGAGTTCGGCGTCGGAGGCCGCGCGAATCCCGTCCAGACTCCCGAACCGTCGGAACAGTTTTCGACGCGTCTGGGGTCCGACGCCGGACACGTCGTCCAAGGCCGTCGAAACGTCGTCGCGGAGCGTCTGGTGGTACTGCACCGCGAATCGGTGCGCCTCGTCGCGCACCCGCTGGAGGACGTGGAGGTGTGGCGCGTCGTTCGGCCAGTTGTAGGTACCGTTCGGCGTGACGACGATTTCCTCGGCTTTGGCGAGTCCGACGGCGGGCACGTCCCAGCCGACGTCCGCCAGCGCTTCGCGCGCGGCGTCGAGTTGACCCTCCCCACCGTCGATGAGGAGCAGGTCGGGGTCCGGTCGTTCATCGCGGCCTTCGACGGCCCGTTTGGCCCGCCAGCGAACGAGGTCGTGCATGTTCGCGTAGTCGTCGTTCTTCTCGGTCAGCTTCTTCCGGCGGTAGTCGCGCTTCTCGGGCGACCCGCCGACGAGGACGACGTTGCTCCCGACCACCGACGACCCCTGCGCGTGGCTCACGTCGAAGCCCTCGATTCGCTCGGCGGACGGGAGGGAGAGCGCGTCCGCCAGCGCCCGGAGTTCGTCCGGGTTGCCCGCCCCCCTGCGGGCGTTTTTCAGCGCCAAATCTACGAGCGTCGCCTCCCGACCGGCACCCGGAACGCGAGTTCCGACGCCTTCCGCGTCCAACCAGTCGAGCACGTCCGCGTCGTCCGGTCGCTCGGAGAGCAACAGCGCGTCGGGCAACTCGCGTTCGGCGTAGAACTGCGGGATGAACCCGCCCAGTACCGCCGCCGCGTCGTCTCCGTCCGGCACCGACAGCGAGTGGTGGTCGCGGTCCACGAGTTGGCCGCGTTCGCTATGCAACCGGGCGACGGTCGCCCGTTCCCCCTCGACCGCGGCACCGAGCACGTCCACGGTTCGCTCGTCCGTCCGTGACGAAATCGCGCCCGCATCTCCACCGTGGAACGATTCGACGGCTTCGAGTCGGTCCCGGAGGTTGGCCGCCCGTTCGAACTCGCGGTTCTGGGCGGCGGCCTCCATCTCGCGGCGGAGCGGGCGCGCCAACACGTCCACCTCGCCGCCCAGGAACCGCTCGACGCTCTCCACGTCGCCGAGGTACGCTTCCCGGCCGATTTCGTTCGTGCACGGCGCGGTACAGAGGCCGATGTCGTGGTCGAGGCACGGTCGGTCGCGGTTGGCGAACTTGTGGTCCGAACAGCCGCGGATGCCGTACGTCTCCCGGAGCGCCTTGACGACCGTTTCGACCGTCGATTTGTTCGTGAATGGGCCGAACACCGTCGCCCCCGTGCGGTCGGGGTCACGGGTGATCTCTATTTGCGGAAATTCGTGGCCCGTCACCTGCACCAGCGGGTAGGATTTGTCGTCCTTCAGGCGGACGTTGTACCGCGGCTGGTAGCGTTTGATGAGGTTCGCTTCCAACAGGAGCGCCTGCGTCTCCGTGTCCGTGACGGCGAAATCGAGCGCGTCGGCGCGTTCGACCATCCGTCCGATGCGGTCGCTCCGCGGGTCCGCGTACGACCGAACCCGTGCTCGGAGGTCGACGGCCTTCCCGACGTACCGAACCGTTTCGCCTTCCAAAAACTGATACACGCCGGGTTCGCGCGGCAGTTCGCCCGCACGCTCCCGAACGGTGGCCGCGTCCATCGATTTCGACTAGTCGGCGCTCGGCTTTGAACTTGTCCCTACCGCCGCCCGAATCCGACGGGCGGCGTCTTTCGCCTCGTCGCCATTTACGGGCACGCGAATCGGGTCCCGACCCGCACGTTCGATTATCAGTTCCTCCGACCGAGTAGTGACGTAGAGGGCGCCGAAGACGGCGGCGGCGAGCAACAGCACCCCACCGACTGGAAGTAGCACGCTCGTGAGTAGGGTGAACGCGCTCACCATCATGCCGACCATCTGCTGGAGACCGAGAATAACGTCTCCCTCGGTCGGTGTCGTTCCGTCGAGGTTCGTGAGCAGACCGCTGCTGTTGAGCAGGTAGCCGCAGCCAACGAGAAGTAGGCCGTAAACGAAGCTCCTGACGCTCCACGAGAGGTAGTCGGGCTTTCCGGCGGCTTGGACGCGAGCGTCGAGAACGTTCGGTCGGTCTTCGTGGTCGAACCGTCTCTCACCCCCTTCGGGCATGAACGCGAGTAAACGATGGCTCGTCACCGCGATTCGTGCACCTTCCAACTCTATTTCCTCCTCTATTTCTTCACCCGCAAAGAGCATGTCGAGCAGGCGGTCGTCGGACGCCTGTGACAGCGGGGACTGTTCCATCGTTTACCGAGACAATCACTGCGATAAATAAGGTTGTGGCTGGGAACTCGCTCGTCAGATACAAATTCGAGACTCGCAAACGTCCCGCCATGGACGACGTTCGAGTGTGGTTGGTCGAGCGAACGTACAGCGACCGCGACCTACTGACGCTGGTGTACGCGACACCCGACGGCGAGCGATACCTCAGGAAGGAACGGGCGGGACGACTCGGCGGCGAGACGACCGCCGCAATCGACGTCGATGGTGAGCGGCTTTCCCCCGTTTCCGACGGGGACGACCGGGAGCGATACGCCGCCGAAGCGACTCGAATGAAGCGAAAATGCGACCCGAATGACACTGTGTAACACAGAACAACAATGTTATATGTTCGTTACCGAAAGCTGAAACTATGACCGCCATTCGACTCGACGGCGTGACGAAACGGTACGGTGACGTCACGGCCGTTAACGACCTCTCCCTCGACGTGAAAGAGGGGGAGGTGTTCGGCTTTCTCGGGCCGAACGGTGCGGGGAAATCGACGACCATCGACCTCGTTCTCGATTTCATTCGTCCGACGAGCGGCACCGTCACCGTCCTCGGGCACGACGCACAGGCAGAAAGCATCGAAATCCGAAACCGGACCGGCGTGTTGCCCGAGGGGTTCTCGGTCTACGACCGCTTGACCGGCATGCAGCACCTCGAATTCGCTATCGAAGCGAAGGACGCCGAAGACGACCCGGCGGAACTTCTCGACAGGGTAGGCATCCTCGACGCCGCGGACCGCAAGGCGGGCGGCTATTCGAAGGGGATGGCCCAACGCCTCGGGCTTGCCATGGCGCTCGTGGGCACCCCGGACCTGCTCATCCTCGACGAACCCTCGTCCGGGCTGGACCCCACGGGTGCCCGCGAGATGCGAGAAATCATCCGCGAGGAACAAGGGCGCGGGGCGACCGTGTTCTTCTCCAGTCACATTCTCGGTCAAGTCGAAGCCGTTTGTGACCGCGTGGGTATTCTCCGCGATGGCGAACTCGTCGCGGAGGACTCCATCGAAGGGCTTCGAGCGAACGTCGGCGACGGCACGACCCTCCGCGTCGAAACCACCTCGCTTCCGTCGGCGGCAGTCCAGCAGGTACGAGACATCGACGGCGTGGGAGGCGTCGAACGCGACGGCGAAACGCTCACCGTCGATTGTGATCGGAACGTCAAGACGACGGTCATCACCACCCTCGAAAACGCGGGTGCAACCGTCGCGGACTTCGACACGGAGGAAGCCTCGCTCGAAGACCTTTTCGTGGCCTACACCAGAGGCGGGGTGACAGCATGACGTGGCAATCCGTCGCACGAAAGGATTTCCGCGACTCCCTTCGGTCACGGTGGCTGTGGGTGTTGACGGCGCTGTTCGTCGTCCTCTTCGCTGTCCCACCGATTCTGGCCTTTTTGATAGAGAACGGGTCGATACAGGGTTCCGCCGGACAGAGTACGGACCAGTATCTCTACCTGATGAAACAGGAGACCGCCGTCCTCATTCCCCTCATCTCCATCGTCATCGGCTACGCCGCCATCACCGGCGAGCGCGAGTCGGGAACGCTCAAGCTCATGCTTTCCCTACCCCACTCGCGGACCGACGTGGTGCTCGGAAAGGTCCTCGGTCGAAGTAGCGTCGTCGGCATCTCCACCGTTCTCGGGTTCGTCGTCGCCGCTATCATCCTCCTGATAACCTCTCTCACGTTCAAATTCGTCAACTACGTCCTCTTTGCCTCCCTCACGCTCCTACTCGGACTCGTGTTCGTCGGCTTGGCGGTCGGTATCTCGGCGGCCGTGAAAACCGGCCGTCGAGCGATGGTCACGACGATATCGTTCTACATCGTCTTCCTCGTGCTCTGGAGCGGGCTGGCCAAACGGGTGGCTAGCCTCCTCGGACGGTACGCCGGTGTGGGAACTGCCGGACAGGTTTCGACGATTCTGTTTATCCGACTCCTGAACCCGATGACGGCCTACAAGACGTTGGTCGATACGATACTCCTGTCCAGCCAGCTCGATGCACGGGTCTTGCTGTTCAACCGCTACCTTCAGAGCACCGTCGCCACCATCCTCGGCAAACCCGTTCCGATATACTTCAGCGACGCCTTCGTCATCGTCTACCTGCTGTTCTGGCTGTTCGTCCCCGTCGCTGTCGGCTACTACGTCTTCGACCGGGCGGACCTCTAACGGTCGATACCCGCCTCTTCCAACAGGTTCCAGAACTCGTCTTCGGACAGTATCGGCACGTCGTTTTCGTCCGCGTCGTTCGGCTTCGACTGCCCCGGATTCTCGCCGACGACGAGGTAATCCGTGTTGCCGGAGACGCTCCCCGTCGCGTTCGCGCCGTGATTTTCGACGAGTTCGGAGATGTCCGACCGCGGTTCCGAGAGCGACCCCGTGAACACGAACGTCAGGTCGGCGAGCTCGTCGCCGCCTGCCACCTCCTCCCGTTCGGGTTCGACGTGTTTCAACAGTTGCTCGACGACGGACCGGTTCCGGTCCGAGTCGAAGAACTCCCGAATCCCGGCGGCGACCTTCGGCCCGATGTCCGGAACGGCTTCCAGTTCGTCGCTATCGGCGTTCATCACGTCGTCCATCGATTCGAACGTCCGCGCCAACTCCCGGGCCGTCTCGGTGCCGACGCGGGGAATTCCGATAGCCGAGAGGAAATCCGCGAGCGAGGGGCGTTTCGACTTCTCGATTTCAGCGAGTAGATTCTCGGCGCTCTTCTCGCCCCACCCTTCCAGTTCGAGCAGTTCCTCCTCGTCGAGTTCGTAAAGGTCGGGCAGGGATTCGAGCAATCCCGCGTCGATGAGTTGATTCACCCGCTCCTCGCCCAATCCGTCGATATCGAGCCCGTCGTCGCTTCCGTAGTACGCCACGGCCTGCCGAAGCTGTGCGGTACAGGCGAGTCCGCCGGTACAGTAGGCAATTGGCCCGTCGCGCTCGACCGGACTCCCACAGACGGGGCACCGGTCCGGCAGTTCGTAGTGCCCCTCGCTGTGCTTCTCGACGACTTCGGAGACGTAGGGAATCACGTCCCCCGCACGTTTTACCTGCACCTCGTCGCCGACGTTGATGTCCTTCTCGGCGATTTCGTCGGGATTGTGGAGACTGGCGCGCGAGACGGTGACGCCACCGACATCGACGGGTTCGAGCAGTGCGACAGGGGTCAGCCGTCCCGTCCGTCCGACTTGCACCGTCACGTCCATGATGCTCGTTCGCTCCGAGCGGGCCGGGAACTTGTAGGCGTACGCCCAGCGGTACGAGCGCGCGGTCGTGCCGAGTTCCGCGCATTTCTCCCGGTCGTTCACCTTGATGACCGTCCCGTCGATTTCGTAGTTCAGGTCCGCGCGGTCGGCCATCAACTCGTCACGATATTCGATGCAGTCCTCGATATCGTCCACCCGTTCGGTGCGGTCGTTCACCTTCAGACCGAACTCGGGTAACGCTTCGTACTCCGACCAGTGAGTCGGGAACTCCTCGCTCGCGGCGAGCACATCGTAGAAGAAACAGTCGAGCGGACGTTCGGCCGTCACCGACGGGTCGAGTTGTCGAAGCGACCCCGCGGCCGCGTTTCGTGGATTGGCGAACGGGTCTTCTCCCTGTTCGACTCGCTCGCGGTTGAATTCGGTGAACGCGTCCAACGGAAGGTACACTTCTCCGCGAACCGCGAGATAGTCCGGGTAGTCGCCGCGGAGGTGGTGGGGAATGCTGGCGATGGTGCGCACGTTTTCGGTGACGTCTTCGCCCGTCTCGCCGTCGCCGCGCGTGGCGGCGCGAACGAACGCCCCGTCCTCATAGACGACTTCCAGTGATAGTCCATCGAACTTCGGATCACAGACGTACTCGACGTCCCCGACTTCCCGGTGGATTCGGTCGTCGAATCCACGGACGTCCTCGGCTTCGCCGCTCGAATCGATGGAGAGCATGGGTGCGACGTGCTCGACGCTTTCGAGTTCGTCCAGCGGTTCGCCGCCCACCCGCCGAGTGGGACTGTCTGGCGTTTGGACGTCGAACGCCTCCTCTAACTCCTGTAGCCGCGTGAAGAGTGCGTCGTACGTCCGGTCGCCGATTCGCGGGTCGTTTTCGACGTAGTAACGGTAATCGTGATGTCGAATCGCCTCCCGGAGCAGTTCGGCTTGCTCGCTCGCTCCGGCTTCGTCCATCTCGGCTACGGGTTCGAAATCGGTGTCCGGCTCTTCGACGTACGGGTTCTCGTCCGCGCTCACCTCTGCCATCGTTCGGGCATTGTTCGTCGTCGGGTAAATATCTCGGTACCGCTAGTGCGCGGGAAACAAACCCCTGCAGTAGCAACCCCAGCGTTCACACCGCTTCCTGTTGGAATGCCACTTGATGACAGAGTACAGCGTTCACGAGCCGACGTTCAGCGGAACGACCGACGACGATTGGAGTGCGCCCGAGGAGAAGGACTTCGACACGAACGACCTCTCGGACATCGCGAGCCACTTCGTCCTCTCCTCGTCCGGGTTCGATGACCCGGACCGGTACAGCGACCTGACGCTCCCCGTCGTCGGCCCGGACGGACAGTTGAACAAGCACGCGGTCAAAACCGCCTACAACGGCGGCCACAGCGTCGAACGGGTGGACGATATCGACGATGACACGAAATCGAACGCGAAGGACGTTCTCTCCGACCTCGCCGATAACTTCGACGACCTCGATGTGAACGACTGACGCGTTCGTGAGTGTCGTTGGGATTCGGTGACCGTTCCAGAGAGACTGGTCGCTATCGAACTGACGGCGAGTAACGATGTGCGATATCGACCGTCCACTGTCGCTTCACTGCTGCTCGATAGAACGTCTCAAAGAACAGTTACAGCAGCTCAGCGACGTTCTCGATGGCGTTCCGGCAGAACGGACAGCGGTAGTTCGTCGAGAAGCCACTGGACTGAGCAATGGTTCTGGTTTCCAGTTCGTGGAACGCGATGTTCCGTCGACAGTCTGGACAGGCTACTTTTGACACGATTGTTGGTTTTCGACTGGACCCACTTAACTTCCGGGGGCCACAACAAATATATACTAACTCGTCGTTGGGCGTTGTCCTACGTGGCACTGGGGTCGTCCGAAGGTACTCGAATCCGCGGCGAACGTCGAGACGACAACCCGTTCTCCCTGAATGTGTCACTATGATTTGTCGAACTGAATGCGAACAGGCGGCACAACCGGTTTCGCGCGAAGGAAGGCCACACACCCGCCTGGACCGCTCGCGCGCCGATGATCAGGTCATGCCGGGGTTGGTCCCGGCACGGTATATAAACCCTCGCTGTGCTCCTCGCGGACCTATCCCTCGAAGCCGTCTTCGAATCTGAAGGTCCCGTTGCGCTGGACGATTTCTCCGTCCACCTCGATGAACGAGTCCTCGCTCATGTCTACGATGATGTCCACGTGCACCGCGCTCTCGTTTTGCTCTCGCTCGTCGGGAACACAGATGTCGTAGGCCATGCCGACCGCGAGGTGAACGGTGTCTCCCATCTTCTCGTCAAAGAGCATGTTGTAGGTGAAGCGGTCGATGTCGCGGTTCATGCCGATGCCGAGTTCGCCGAGTCGCCGTGCGCCCTCGTCGGTGTCGAGCACGCCAGCGAGGACCTCCTCGTTCTTCTCGGCGCTGAAATCGACGACCTCACCGTCTTCGAATTCGAGCCAGACGTTCTCCACGATGCTACCCTGATGGACGAGTGGTTTGTCGAAGAGCACTTCGCCCTCGACGGAATCGGGGACGGGTGCGGTGAACACTTCCCCGCCCGGAAGGTTGTTCTTCCCTTCGTCGTTGATGGTCTTCATTCCCGACACGGACATCGTGAGGTCGGTGGTGTCGCCGGAGACGATGCGCACCTCGTCGGCCGAGTCGAGAAGTTCGACCATCTGCTGTTGGAACTCGCGCTGTTCGTCCCAATCCTTGTTCATCGCGCTGTAGACGAACTCCTCGTAGGCTTCCGTGCTCATCTCGGCGAGTTGCGCGCTGCCGGGCGACGGGTACTGCGTGAGACACCAGCGCGACGAGAGGATTTCCTGCTGTATCGGCTGATACGCCTGATTGTACGCCGCGTGCGTTTCGGCGTCCACGTCGCTCATGTCCGAGGCGTTCTCGTGCGCTCGAACGTGGACGATGGCGTCCGCGGCCTCGAAGAGCGCCTGTTCGTGTTCGGGGGTTTCGAGGTCGTCCGGGTCGATGGCGCGAAGGAAGGCCGCCCGCTTTCTGTCCCGCCGACCCGCGGTGACGAGCGGAAACGCACCGCGTTCCCCGAGGAGTTCGGAGAGCGCAACCGCGAGGTCGTCCGCGACCGTCGGTGCGCGAACGACGACCGTATCGCCCGCTTCGACGTCGATGGAATGGTCAACTATCGTCTCGGCGTGGTCCCGAATTCGTTGGTCCATGGTGGAAAATTTTGCTGATACTGGGAACCACTTTCGATGTAATTTCTCCGGGAGCACCCTGCTCCTACCCTCGACTATTTGTCTGCCGGTGCGAAAGGAGCGCACATGCTAGACCTTCGGAGCGACACGGTAACGAAACCGAGCGAAGCGATGCGGGACGCGGCCACCGACGCCGACGTGGGCGACGACGTGTACGGCGAGGACCCGACCGTAAACGAACTGGAATCCGTCGCCGCGGAGCTGATGGGGATGGAAGCGGCCCTCTACGTTCCGACCGGGACGATGGGCAACCAGATAGCGGCGCGCGTCCACACCGAGCGCGGACAGGAGGTGCTGGTCGAGCGCGAGAGCCACATCTACAAGTGGGAACTCGGCGGACTGGCCCAGCACTCGGCGCTTCAGGTGCGAACGCTGGACGGCGGCGACCGCGGGATTCCGACGCCGGAACAGGTCCGTGACGGCTACGTCGAGGAGGACGCTCACCGACCCGGAACTGGGCTGTTGACGCTCGAAAACACGCACAACAGTAAGGGCGGCGTCGCCATCGCGTCCGAGAAGATAGACGCCGCGGCGGAAGCGGCTCACGACCTCGGCCTTCCGGTCCATCTCGACGGTGCGCGCGTGTGCAACGCGGCGGTCGCGCTCGACGTCTCGCCGTCTCGCATCACCGAGAACGTCGATTCCGTGATGTTCTGTCTCTCGAAGGGGTTGGGTGCGCCGGTGGGGTCGGTTCTCGCCGGTGACGAGGAGTTCATCGCTCGCGCACGACGCGTGCGGAAGTTGCTCGGCGGCGGCATGCGACAGGTAGGCGTGCTGGCCGGGCCGGGCCTGCTCGCGCTGGACAACGTGTCCCGACTCGAAGCGGACCACGAGAACGCCCGCGTTCTCGCGGAACTCCTCGCCGACGTGGACGGCCTCTCCGTCCAGTCGCCCGAGACGAACATCGTCCTCGTGAACACCGAAGACGCCGGACTCACCGCCGGGGAACTCCTCGACGCGTGCGAAGAACGCGGCGTTCTCGGGTCGGAATTCGGAACGCACGTCGTTCGGTTCTGCACCCACTGGGACGTGGACCGCGGGGATGTCGAAACCGCCGCGGAGCGGGTTCGAGACGCGCTCTAACTCGACGGGAGAGATTTACCGTCCGACTTGGGCGCCAGTGTACGCGAACGTCCGACTAGCTCTTGCTCGGAATCCTGTCGTCCCCGTTCGGCGGAATCGCGCTTATCGGAAACGTCGTCCTCCCTCGCCCTTCCGTACGAACGGGCGAAAGCGACGATGTGCAGTACTGTTTTCCGACCACTGTGTAGCGGCGATTTATCGAGCGACCAGGACGACGCCAATAACTGCGAACGCGATACCGGCAAATTTGGTCATCGTAACCTCGTCTCCGAGGGCGACCATGCCGATGATGGCTGCGACGACGAAGTACATGGCACCAAGAGTTGAGACGACCGTTGTTGACCCTTGAGCTAATCCGAAGTACATCGAAATAAGGCCGATTCCGGTGAACAATCCGGCCATGCCAGCAAGCAACCCTCCCCTCGCGGTAACGGTGATGGATGCGTCTGAAACGAGGATAAATCCGAGTGCGAGGAGCCCCGCTGTGAGATACGAGATGGCGGCTGCAGTCCTGGGGTCGATGGACTCCGACGCGGCGTTACCCAAGACGATCCAGATTCCCCATGTCACCATCGTAATCAAGCCGAACAAAACGGCCGAATCCGCTTCGATGAATTCCATTGGTGAGCGTCTCGTGTCTCCCCCCTAAGTAATCTCGTCCTCGTAATCACAGATTATTAAGTACCCTCTGCTACAGCGGTATCCTCCTCGCCGTGAACGGCGTGGCTTGAAAACCGAGAAACAGCACGACGGGCCAGCATGACAGCACGTTCGACGAACCAGCGGCGTCGTGACTTCAGCAGGGTATCAATCTCACACCGCGCTACTCACTCGTCATGTTTCTCAGCAATGGTTTCGACAACGCCAAAATAGCGTACTATCTCGATGTCGGCTAGCGCTGCCCCTTCTGTACTCCTTCCTGAAACCCCGTCAGCGTTCGGCGGATGAACAGATAGACGAAGAAGACGAAGCCGAGCATGATGACGAGAAGCGCGACGAATAGGGGGTCGTTGAGGAAGTTTTCGAAGATTCCGAGTGGTTCCATACCCAGTCTATCAGTCCACGAACCAAATTCGTTTCGCCGTTCTAGTGACAAAGTTGATTGACGAGCGGTTTCATACGGTCACTTATGGCTGATCTCTTGCCCTCCAGTTCCGACGTTGAACCCCCTTCGGGCGGCACTCCTCGGGTGCTCGGAGTGGACAGTGACGACGCCGACGATCTACTCGGGGCGCTCTCGTCCGAAACCGCACGCAGTCTTCTCTCCGAACTTCACGACCAACCGGCGACCGCTTCCGAACTGAGCGACCGCGCCGACACTTCGCTTCAGAACGCCCAGTACCACCTGAAGAAGTTGGAAGATGCGGACCTTATCTCCTCCGTCGATACCATCTACTCCGAAAAGGGCCGGGAAATGAAAGTGTACGCGCCGACGGACGGCCCGCTCATCCTCTTCGCGGGCACGGAAGAGCAGACGACCGGACTGAAAGGCGCGCTCTCCCGCGTCCTCGGCGTTGCCGTCCTGCTCGGTCTCGTCAGCGCCGCGATTCAGTACGCCGTCTCCGAAGGGCTGTTACAAATCGGCAAGAGGGCCGCGGAAACGGCATCCGGCGGCGGGCAGATGGGGACGTTTTCGACCGAATCGACGACGGCGGACGCCGCCGGAAATGTACTGGCGACGATTCCGCCGGGAGCGTTGTTTTTCGCGGGCGGCGCGCTCGTTCTCGCCCTCGGTGCGGCGGTATATTTCGTTCGAAATCGATAACTAAAACGCTCTTTTGAGCTTACCAAGGGTACATTATGTCCCTCCGCATAGGATGAAATGGAGCCGCCTTGCTTCGGCCCTCCACTGGTACGCCATCAACTTTCCAGCCCTCCAACGGGAATCTCCCCCATGATTTTCCCGTCCTGCCTGTAAATCCTCCCAGCGAAGCCCTTCTCCCTCGGTTCGAGTTCGATGTGTGTCGGATGGTTCCCCCGCGGCTGTGCGTAGCTCCCCGGATTCAACAGCAACACCTCACCAGCGCGCTCGGCGAGGTGTCGGTGCGTGTGCCCGAACACGACCACGTCCGCCTCTCGCTCCCGACCGAACAGGGACAGTGCCGTGCTGCCGCCTCGTTTCCGGTGCGTGAGAGCGAACCGAATCCCGTTTTCCTCGAACGTGCGCGCCTCCGGAAGCCGGTCGGCAACCGCTTCGGTCGCGTTGTTGCCGCGAACCGCCACCAACCGCGAGCTTTCCGCTTCGAACGCGTCGAGCGCCGCCGCGGTCGTAAAGTCCCCCGCGTGGACGACGAGTTCGGCGTTCCGCACGGCGTCGAGCGTTCGTCCCGAAAGCTCGTGACCGGTCGTGCTGTGGGTGTCCGAAACGATGGTTATCATGCTCCGACGTTGGTAGCCCCTCGTTTTCCGTCTTACGTCGGGTCGCGCTCGATTCTCACGGGTCCGTTCCGCGGTGTCGTCGGACTGCCGTTCGGCCCTCCGTCGTAAGGACTTTGACACCTCCTCGCCGCTAGTGGCATAATGGCGAATAGCAAGTCCGTCGTGATTGCCGCCCTCGTCGCAAACGCGGCGATTGCCGTGATGAAGTTCGTCGGTTTCGTCCTCACTCAGAGTCCGGCCATGCTCTCCGAGACGTTTCACTCCATCTCCGACACCGGGAATCAGGTGTTCCTCCTCATCGGTATCTGGTTCGGCGGGCGAAAACCGACGCGCGCTCATCCGTTCGGCTACGGCAAGGCACAGTTCTTCTACAGCTTTCTGGTTAGCGTCCTCCTCTTCGGTATCGCCGGGTGGGAGAGCGCGAAACACGGGTACGAAGCCCTGCTCCACCACGAGACGGTCAACGGTGAGGCGGTCCATTTCCTCGGACAAACGTTTCCGCCCGTCTACGTGAACTACGCAGTCCTCATCGGTGCGATCGTCTTCGAGAGCTACGCCTTCAGCAAGGCGTACCGCGCGACGAAACTCGAAATCGACCGCCGAAACTGGAGCGGATTCCGCGAGGCGTTCCACAAGACGAGCGACGTTTCGACGTTGACGGCGCTCACCGAGGACACGGTTTCCGTCAGCGGTGCCGGGTTCGCGCTGTTCGGCATCTGGCTGTCGCAAATCACCGGAAACCCGATTTACGACGCCGCCGCGGCGCTCCTCATCGGGCTTCTCCTGATGGGCTTCGCCGTCGCGCTCGCGTGGGAGAACAAGCGCCTCCTGCTCGGCGAAAGCCTGCCCAAGGAAGAGGAGGACCTCCTCCGGTCCAAGCTCGACGGCTGGGAGGGCGTCACCGAGATAATCGACTTCCGAACGGTCTACTTCGGCCCCAACCGCATCATCGTCACCGCCGACGTGGCGTTCGACCCGACGCTCGACACCGGCGAAATCGACGAACACATCACCGACATCGAAAACGAACTGTTCGAGACCAACGACAGCGTGAAGAAGGTGTACATCGAGCCGGAAGTGCAGGAGACGGCATCGGAATCGGTCGTCTAACCGAAGAACTCGAAACCGGTCCGCATCGGGTGCAAAACACGCGTTTCTCTCACGTAGGCAAGGGTTTTTGAACCAAGCCGCGAATATCCCGTATCGTGTCCACGACGAACGAGTACATGCGGTTCTTCCCGTACGATTCTCCCTACGAGAACCAACGGGAGGCGATGGACCGCATCTACAACGGATTGACGCGCGGGCAGGACGTGCTCTTCGAAGGCGCGTGCGGGACGGGCAAGACGCTCTCGTCGCTCGTCCCCGCGCTGGAGTTCGCGCGCGAGGAGGACAAGACGGTCGTCATCACGACCAACGTCCACCAGCAGATGCGCCAGTTCGTCACGGAGGCGCGCGAGATAACGCGAAAGGAACCGCTCCGCGCCGTCGTCTTCCGGGGGAAGGGGTCGATGTGTCACATCGACGTTGATTATCAGGAGTGTCAGGTGCTCCGGGACAACACCTACGAGGTCGTCGATAAAGAACGCGACAAACGGGAACTCGAACAGCGCCAGAGCGAACTGCTCTCCGATATGCAGGAGGGCGATTCGAACGCCGCCGAGGCGCGCAGCGCGGTGATGGACGAACTCGAACAGATTCAGGACGAGGTGGAGAATCTGAAGGAGAAGAACGTCTGTGAGTACTACTACAACAACCTCACGGGGAACACCGAGGAGTTCTATCAGTGGCTCTACGACGGCGTTCGGACGCCCGACGACATCTACGAGTACGCCGAGCAACAGCAGATGTGCGGCTACGAACTGCTGAAGGACGGGATGGAGGGCGTGGATTTGGTCGTCTGCAACTATCACCACCTCCTCGACCCGATGATACGCGAGCAGTTCTTCCGGTGGTTGGGCCGCGACCCGGAGGACGTCATCACCATCTTCGACGAGGCGCACAACATCGAGGGGACGGCCCGCGACCACGCCTCGCGCACGCTGACCGAGAACACCATCGACAGCGCGCTGGACGAACTCCAGGAGAGCGACGACTTCCGGAGCGAGGCGGGATTCAACGTCCTCGCCGCGTTCCAGCGCGCGCTGAAAGCCACCTACGAGGATTCGTTCGGTTTCGGCGAGCGCGAAGCGATCGGCGAGAACTGGCAGGACGTATCGGTTGCGAACGAGAACAAGCGCGACGACCTGACGCTGAACTTCCTGCAGGAGTACTCCGGGAAGGGAATCGACGCGGAGTTGGACGACGCGCTCTCGCTCGCCAAGGAACTCGACCAGAAGTACGAGGACGCCTACAAGGAGGGCGACGCGACGACGCGAAAGGAGTGCCAGACGTTGCAGGCCGCGGCGTTCGTCAAGTCCTACATGGACGAGGGGGCAGAACTCGGACAGTATCCGGTCGTCGCGGTGCGGCGCGACGAGGGAACCGACCAAGTGTACGGACGGGCGGAACTGTACACCTGCATCCCGCGCGAGGTGACGCAAGCCCTGTTCGACGAGGTGTACGCAACGGTGCTGATGAGCGCGACGCTCCGCCCGTTCGACGTGCTGTCGGACGTGTTGGGGCTCTCGGAACCCGTCACGCTGGCCTACGGACTCCAGTTCCCGGAGGAGAACCGTCGCACCTTCGCGGCGGAGACCCCGGCGTTGTTCGCCAGCGAGCGAAGCGACCCGGAGACGCAGGAGACCATCGCCGAGGCGTTGACCGACGCGGTTCGGTTCACCGCCGGGAACACGCTCGTCTTCTTCCCGAGTTACGCCGAGGCGGAGCGCTACCGCGACCTCGTTCGGAACCGCGTCGATGCGACCCTCTACTTCGACGAGGCCGGAACCCCCGTCGAGGAACTCCGCCAGCAGTTCACGTCGGACGGCAACGGCGTGCTCTTCACCTCGCTGTGGGGGACGCTGGCAGAGGGCGTCAGTTTCGACGGCGACGACGCGCGGACCGTCGTCGTGGTCGGCGTCCCGTACCCGCACCTGGACGACCGGATGGACGCGGTGCAGGAAGCCTACGATACGGTGTTCGCGGACCGCTCCGGCCGGAATTCGGGCTGGGAGTACGCCGTGGAGATCCCGACGATTCGGAAGACTCGGCAGGCGCTCGGGCGGGTGATTCGCTCGCCCGAGGACTTCGGCGTTCGCATCCTCCTCGACAAACGCTACACCGAGAAGAGCGTCCGAGAGATGGGGAAGTACAGCGTTCGGGAGACGTTCCCGCCCGAGGAACGCGGGGAGACCATCGACATCGCGCCGGAAAAGCTCAAGTTCGCCATGCTGAACTTCTTCACGGACAAGGACGCGTGGGACGGCGACCCGCCGAAACCGCAGTAAAAACGGAACCGAGAGCGAATCAGACGGGAAGCGCGATTCTGGCGGCGGTCTCCTCGTACTTTGCATCCCAGAGGTGGAGTTCCGTGACGCTCCACGAAATCGAATCGATATCGCGTTGGGCGAGTTGCCGCGCCGTCTCCACGTCCCCACCGCGCGCCAGCGTGACGTGCGGAACGTAATCCTCTCCTTCCAACCCCTCGATGATCCCGAACTCCTCGGTCAGTTCGCGGCACAGGAATCGACGACCGACATTGCGATACTCGCGTCGGCGGCATCGGTGCTCCTCTCGTGGCACCAGTTCTTCGTCAGGGGGAACCGCGAGCGCGGACTCTTCATCGGCCTCTGGCCGCCGACCATCCTCGCGTTCGCGAGCTACTTCAACCAGAAACGAATGGAGCAGCGAATGGAGTCGTTGAAACCGAGCAGCATCATCAACTCGCTCGACCAGATGTTCGGCAATCGGTGAGTCCAGACAGACAAGTTTTCGTTTCTCCGGCCCCACGGCCGGGGGATTTTCTGGAAGGACGAATTTAAGTTCTTTTTAAGAAAATCCGATTTCTTGGATTCAGAAACAGTGTTTTCAATACCGGTACAATCTACCCGTCAGACTTAAGAACACCCCTCCCGAAGCCCACAATTGTTCCAATGCCAAAGGTAGAGATTACCGTCCCAGAGCACCTCGAAATGCAAATCGCCCAGATGGTCGACCAGGGCGAGTTCGTCAACCGTGAGGAAGCCGTCGAGGACTTGCTCGCAACCGGTCTCAAGGCATACAAGACCAGTGGACCGATGGACAACGATAGAGAACCGGGACTCGAAGATGAGGGGATGATGGGTCACGAAGACGAGTACGTCTTCTAACGGACTGTGCCCTCAACGTGTGAATAGTTCTCAGAAACTCTTAAACCGACTAACTTCTAATGGCCGTGCATGCATAAGGACGAGCTTTTGGAGCTGCACGAGCAGATGGTGACCATCATGGAGTACTTCCGTGAACAGGACGACGTTCCGACCGGTGCGTTCGACGCATACGACCAACTGGACGTCGACCCCTCGCACGTTCACAAGTCCAAGAGCGAACACAAACACGCCGTCTTCGTTCTCGGAAACTCGCTCGCCGACGTCATGAGCGACGACGAGTTCAGCGAAGCGGGCCGTATCGGCAAGCGCATGGAAGAGCTCGCCGACGACGCCGAACAGAAAATCTGATTTTCGAACGACGCTATCGCCGGTTCGATGATTCGAACGGCGCGACCACTCCCCGCCCGAGACGCTCGTGCGAACGGTGTCTCACAAAAGCTCTCTCGCCTTTTCTCACTCCGTACTTGATGCGTGGACCCGGTTAACCCGAAACTATTTGAGGGGGATTCCGTTTTGACGTAATATGGATGCGCGCATAGTCGAGCAGATAACCGAGTGGAGCTCTCGTCCATTCTCCGGTGGGCTGGAGACGCTCCACGCACTTGCCGACGAGGAATTTTCCGGTGCGGTCAAAGCGGGCGGGACGTGGCTGTTCATGTTGAACGGCCGCGTCATCGGCGTGTTTGATGGCGCATTCGATACGTTCGAGGATGCCGACGGGACGCTGTTCGACGCCCCCACCCCTCGCTTCCGCTGTTGTTCAGCATGCAAGAGCGAGGTGGAAAGACGCAAGCGAAGTACTACACGAACGATACGCCCCTCAAGGAGGCGAGCGAGACGCTCGCGTCGAACAATTTCACGGGGTACATCGAACTCAGCGAGAACGTTCTCAGCGGCGACTACTACGTGGTCTACCACGCCGGGCGGTCGATGAGCGCCGCCTACGTCGGACAAAGCGAACAACTGGTTACCGGGGACGAGGCGTTCGAGCGGGCGAACGACGAGGTGGGGATTTACGAGGTCGTCGCGGCGGACGTGGACATCATCGAACTCCCGGAGCCGAAAACGCCCGAACCGGAACCCGAGCCGGAGCAGTCACCCGCGCCGTCCGCGCCTGACGAGTCGAGTTCATCGGCGGAACCGGACGGGACGAGCGAGCCCGAACTATCGACGGACGAAGCCCAGCAGTCCCCCGCATCGACGGCGAGCGAGGGACCCCGGTCGCCGACCGAAACGGAACCCGACCAACGACCGACCACGGAGACCGCGGCCGACGCCAACCGCCAGCCGACGCCCTCGACCACCGCGACCCCGACAACCGGCCAGTCGGCGGAGGCGAGCACACAATCGGCACCGACGCCGAACGCGTCGAGCGCCGAGGATGCCGAAAGCGATAACGGTGGTGGGGTATCCGACCCCCTGTCGGACGAACAGCAGTGGCAGGAGACCACGACGATTCCGTCGCTGGACCCCGAGAAAAGCAGTTCGTCGAAGTCCCGCGACGCGGGCGTCAAACAGCGACGGACCGCTCGGCAGACGCCACAACGCCAATCCGCACAGCGACAACCCACGCCGCAACAGTCGCCCCGACACGGGCAGTCGAACAGGGCGAAGGAGATAGAGGCCGAACTCACGGCGCGAGCGGAGAAAATAGAGGCGCTCCAGTCGAAACTCGCACAAACCGAAGCGGAGCGTGACGAACTGAAATCGGAGCGTGACCGACTTGAAGCGCGGGTTGGCGAGCTGGCGGACGAACTCGAAACGCTTCGGGAACAGAGTCCGGGCGTCACCGCCGAGCGCCAGTTGACCCCCGAACAGGCGCTCACGCAGACCAACTTCTTCGTCCGCTACGGCTCGAAGGGGAAGGGCACCCTGTCCGACGCCACGGCGGGCGAAGCCAGCCGCGAAACCATCGAGTCGAACCTGCAACTCGAACACCACACGCAGTTCGATACGGTGGGCGTCGCGGTCGATGGACAGGAGTTCGAGGCGTTCCTTCACGACTCGATGGAGTACAAGTTCGTCTCGTGGCTCGTCGTCGACCTCCTGTACGAGATTCTGGAGACGGGACACCAGCGCGGGTTGAAGGACCTGTTCGAAGCGATTCAGAAGATAGACCGCGTCGAACTACACGGAGCACTGGTCACCGAAGACGAGGAGGGTGGAGAGACGGAATTCCCCTTCGACGTCATTCTCCGCGACAGGATGGGCAACCCGCTCGTCGTGGCCAACATCAACGACTCGCGCGACCCCGCGACCGGCGAGATGATGGGGTCGCTGGTGGACGCGGCCAGCAGCGTTTCCAGCGCGAGCGACGAACTCAGCGCGGCCTTCCAGGTCACAAAGAGCTTCTTCGAACCGGCCGCGTTGGAGACGACCGAGGATGCGACCAGCGGTGGACTGTTAACGCGGGAAAAAAGAGAGAGTTTCGTCAAGCTATCCCGCAAACGAGGATATCATCTGTGTCTGGTGGAATCACGAAACGGTGAATTCCACGTTACGTTTCCGGAACTCTAGTTTTCGGCTTCGGCTTTCTCGCCGATCTTCATCGAGTCGAGTTTGTTCGTAATCTCGGAGAGTTTTTCATCGAGTTCGGAAACGAACTCCTCGGTACGGTCGGTCGTGATCGCACCTTGGTTGGAGGGCGAGATGAGGTTTTCCTCTTCGAGAACTCGCAGCGAGTAGCGAACCTTGTGATGGGGGTATCCCGTCTCGTTCGACATCTTCACGATGCCGATAGGTTCGTTCTCAATGACCATTTTCAGGACCTGCAAGTGGCGTTCCAGCATATCGACTTCCTTCTCCAGTCGATCTATCATGGCATGTGTTAACTTGTCTTAGAGCCTTTTAAAGGTTATTGTCCGCATCGCAAGCAGAAACGTAGAACGAATCTTTCTCTTGAGACGAGTTAACACTTCCGAATCGTCCGTCAGAATGTCGTCGAAATTGCTAGAATCGGCGCTCAGTCGCCACCGAAATGCACACGTTCGTGCATCATCTTGCTTCGAAGACCGTAATCGGTTTACGAGGTGCGGGAGAAATCACCTCCGGTATGACCGTAACCATCGTCGGTTCGCAACTCGGCGACGAAGGCAAAGGCCGCGTCGTAGACCTCTACGGCGCGGCCGCTGACGTTGTTGCTCGCTATCAGGGCGGCGACAACGCAGGCCACACCGTCGTCGAGGGTGGCAACGAATACAAGCTCTCCCTCGTTCCCAGCGGCGTCGTCCGCGGAAAGGTCGGCGTCCTCGGGAACGGCTGTGTCGTGAACCCGGACACGCTGTTCGACGAGATAGACACGCTCCGCGAGCGGGGACTCGACCCCGACGTTCGACTCGCGCGCCGCGCGCACGTCATCCTCCCGTACCACCGCGTCCTCGACGGTATCGAGGAAGACGTGAAAAGCGATTCGGACCGCAAGGTGGGAACCACGGGTCGGGGTATCGGCCCGACCTACGAGGATAAAGCCGGTCGACGCGGCATCCGCGTCGGCGACCTACTCGATTCCGAACTCCTCCGCGAGAAGCTCGAATACGTCGTCCCTCAAAAGCGAGCACTCGCCGAGAAGGTCTACGGCGTCTCCATGAGCGAAGCGATTGGAGGCTCGTCGGACGAATCCGACGGCGTCGAAACCGGCGAAGCGTTCGACGTCGATGCGCTCCACGAACAGTACGAGCGCTACGGCGAGCGCCTGAAAGAGGAGAACATGACCGTCGAGGCCGGGGAGTTCCTCTCATCGCGCCTCGACGCCGGCGACGAAGTCATCTTCGAGGGCGCACAGGGTACCCTCATCGACATCGACCACGGTAACTACCCGTACGTCACCTCCTCGAATCCGACCGCGGGCGGGGCCGCCACGGGAACGGGTCTCAGCCCCGGCGTCATCGGCGACGGCGACATCATCGGCATCGTGAAAGCCTATCTCACGCGCGTCGGGAGCGGCCCGCTTCCGACCGAACTCGGCGGCGTCGTCGGTGACACACCCGACTACGACGAGCAAGGGGCGGGCGAAAACGAGGACCTCGCCGAGTACATCCGCGAGGAAGGTGGCGAGTACGGTACCGTCACCGGCCGACCGCGCCGGGTCGCGTGGCTCGACATGCCCATGCTCCGACACGCCGCCCGCGCGAGCGGCTTCACCGGTCTCGCCGTCAATCACATCGACGTGCTGGCGGGCCTCGACGAGGTGAAAGTCGGATACAGCTACGATGTCGATGGCGAGGAAATTTTCACCATTCCTGCCACGACCGAGCGCTGGGGTCGCTGTGAGCCGAACTTCCGTTCCTTCGACGGTTGGCCGGAAGTGGACTGGAGCGAGGTCGCTGACGAGGGCTACGACGCGATTCCGGAGAACGCGCAAACCTACCTCGAATACATCAGTGACGAACTCGATGCGCCCATCTACGCCGTCGGTATCGGCCCGAGCAGGGAGGATACCGTCGTGCTCGAACACCCGTTCGAGTAACCGAACCACGAATCTCGCTTTCTCTTTTTGCGTTTCCGTTTTCTTCGGTCCGCTACTCGACCGCGGTGAGATATATCGCGACCAGAGCGAACCCGATTCCGGCGGTCTTTCGCGCCGTGAGCGGTTCGTCGAGAAACGCGATACCCAGAATCGAACTCGTGGCGATGAACAGGCCGAAAATCGGAACCACGACGCTGACCGGGCCTGATGCCAACGCACGATAGTAGGCGAGGATACCGATTGCGAGGAACACACCCGCGAGGTACATGTAGGGCGCTTTCTCGCTAGTGAGGTACGGAACGATTTGTTCGCCCTCGTACATCGTCACCGCGAGGGCCGCGATGACGAGCATGCCGTTCGCCACCAGTGCGGCGACCGTGTCAGGGATATCCTGCGTTGCGATGCTGACGAGGGGGGGCAGTGCCGTGTATCCGATGAGGGCGACGATGGCCCATCCGATGTAGTTCATGGATAAGCCTTTCACGCAGGGATGAGAGTCGTTTCGAAAGCGGAGCGCCCGAACCGCACAACCCGTCACGCTTTTTGCCTCCCCCTTCGTGGACTCGGGCATGAAGAAATCCCTGATGGACATCATCTGCTGTCCACTGGACAAACAGGAACTCGAACTCGACACACGACAGGAAGAGGACGAGGAAGTCATCTTCGGGACGCTCACCTGCACCGAGTGCGGCGAGGAGTACCCCATCGAGGACGGCATCCCGAACCTCCTGCCGCCCGACATGCGAGAGGCCTGAATCTTTTAATAGTTGAGTATTTTACTCTAACCCAAGAGGGAGGTGCACTGTGTCCGAAACGTTGTTAACACACATCAACCGCGACGGACTTCATCACATCGACGTAGCACCGTCGTTCGAAACCGACGACTCGTTCAGCGTTTCGCTCGCAAACCACGGTGCGCCGATTCACGTGCATCTCCATTTGGACGACGAGCTCTCCGACGTGGCATCCCTGTCCGCGACGAATCACTACATCGAGGCCAACTCGACTGAGGCAGTGCCGATTACGGTTCACGACGGTCCCGCCCGCGGAAAGCTGAAAGTCGTGACCGGATACGGGGCCGAAACGGCCTACGTGGACGTCGATATTGCCGAAATAGACCCGGAGAAAGACTCGATACCGGTGGACGAGTCCCTCTCGAAACCGCGACAGAAACCGGTTCAATCGGATGCCGATGCGTCGGAGCTGGCGCGAAACATCCCGCTCGTCGTCCTCGGCATTATGGCGCTGGTGCTCGTTCTCGGCGTCGGCGTTCTCGTCGATTGGGTCCTCGCGCTGTTCGGCGCGATTACGGTGCTGGTCGGTATCGGCGTCGCGGGGTACTTCCTCGTCCGGTAATCGTATTCCTTTTTCCCGCACTCCTCGTGCTGGTCGGTAATGTCACTCGCAGAAGCCACCCGAAACGCGGTTCGGCGACGGCCGTTCCTCCTCGAAGCGCTCCGTGCGGACGTGGTGAACTACACCGCCGCCGCGCGGTTCCTCGCGGACGAAATCGACGTCGGCGACGACACCGACGCGGTTTCGACGGCGCTCTCGCGGTTCGCCGACGAACTGCCGACGTACGAAATCGACTCCCGGGACGCCCGCGTCACCATGCGGAGCGGCCTGGGTCGAGCGGACGACCCCGCCGATTCGCTCCTCGTCGTCGGCGACGCAGGGTTCGCCCCCGATTCGGGGTCGTTGACCGGCGTCATCGCGGCGGGCGACGTGGACTGCGTGGCGTTTTCCGTCGTCCTCTCCCGACTCGTGGCGGAGGACGTCGATGTCGTCGCGACCGGGGTCGCGGAGTCGCTGGTCGTCGTCGTCGAGCGCCGCGACGGCGCGAACGCGGTCCGGTTCGTCGAGGATGCGCTGGACGCCGTTCCCGAACGGGACGATTGAGGCGGTTGGTGTCGCTTCCGACGATTTAAAACGGTTGCTGGCACTACCGTTCCCTATGACACTCTTCGTAACGAACACGCTCACGGGTGAGCGGGAGCCGTTCGAACCCGGCGACCCCGATTCCGTCCTCCTCTACTACTGCGGGTTGACCGTCTCGGACTTCGCGCACCTCGGCCACGCGCGCGGGTGGATTCACACCGACGTGATGCACCGATGGCTCGAACACCTCGGCTACGACGTCCACCACGTCGAGAACTTCACCGACGTGAACGAGAAAATCACGGCGCGCGTTGGCGAGGACGACCTCGGCGACGACGAGGCCGACGTCGCACGGACCTTCATCACGCAAGTCATCCGCGACATGCGCGACCTGAACCTGAAACGGGCCGACGTGTATCCACGCGTCAGCGAGCATCTCCCCGAAATCACCGATCTCATCGAGACGCTGGTGGAAAAGGACTACGCCTACGAATCCAACGGCTCGGTGTACTTCGACGTCACGACCTTCGAGGACTACGGCAAACTCTCGAACCAGAAGGTCGAGGAGATGGAAGCGCAGGGAGAGGGCGACGAACGCGGAGAGAAGCGTCATCCCGGCGACTTCGCCCTTTGGAAGGCCGACGGCGTGAGCGAGGGTGCCGTCGAGGAACACCGCGACCCCGACACGGAGTACGCGGTGTCCCACCCGTCCGGTCAGACGTGGGACTCCCCGTGGGGAGAGGGACGTCCCGGCTGGCACATCGAGTGTTCGGCGATGAGCATGGAACACCTCGGCGAGACCATCGACATCCACGTCGGCGGACAGGACCTCGTGTTCCCGCACCACGAAAACGAAATCGCCCAGAGCGAGGCCGCGACCGGCCACCAGTTCGCCCGCTACTGGCTCCACGTCCGCCTGCTCGAAACCGAGGGCGAGAAGATGAGTTCGAGTTTGGGCAACTACTCCACCGTTCGCGGCGCGATTTCGGAGATCGGCGCGAACGCCGTCAGGATGTTCCTCCTCTCTACGTCCTACGCCAACCGCCAGACGTTCAGCGACAAAACGGTGAACGAGGCCGTCGAACGCTGGGACCGATTTTCGGACGGCTACGACCGCGCCGTCGAAGCCCTCGACGGCCCGGGCGCGCGAACCAAGGTCGAGGACGACGAGTTGCGCCAAGCCGTCACCGAAACGCGCGAGGAGTTCGCGGACGCGATGAACGACGACTTCAACACCCGCCGCGCGCTCGCCGCGCTGCTTGACCTCGTGACGGCGGTCAACCGCCACGCGGACGCGCACGAGGAGTACGACTACGACGGCCTCAAATCGGCCGTCGAGACGTTCGAGGAACTCGGCGGCGACGTGCTGGGCTTCTCGCTCGGCGGAGAGGCGGGCGGCGACGTGCGACTCGCCGAAGACCTCGTGGAACTCGTCCTCGACCTCCGCGAGAGCGAGCGGGATGCCGGGAATTACGACCGCGCCGATGCGCTCCGCGACGACTTACAGGCGCTCGGCGTCGACGTTCAGGATTCCGACTCCGGTCCTTCGTTCAAGCTCCCGTAGCCGTCGGACTTATACTGGGGGGTTGAGTATCGGGGATAGACATGAACCGGAAACTGATTGCAGGCGCGTTACTGGCGACGCTCGTCCTCACGAGCGGTTGTCTCGGGTTTATCCTCGGAGACACCCTCGAAGTCAGCGCCACGAAGGCGACCGTCGGCGACAACGCGCTGTCGCAGACGGGCTACGAGAAAGCGAAGGTCGAATCCCTCGAAGCGAAACGGACGTTCGAAGCGGCGGGCCAGAGCCGCGAGGTGAAGGTGACGAACTGGGTCGCACAGTACGAGAAGACCATCGGTATCGATGGCGTCGCGGAGGGAACGGCGGCGACCTTCGTCGTCGTCAGCAGTCCCGACGTGAAGATAGCGTCCAAATCGTTCAACCCGCTGTCGAAGTTCGACAATCGGGACCTCGTCGAGAAGTTCGTATCTGGATACGGAAACATCCACGACATCCGAACCGTCGGGTCGGAGAACGTGACGGTACTGGGGACGAACACGAAGGTCTCTGAATTCACCGCAACCGCCAGCTCGCACGGCGCGAACGTGGACGTAACGATTCAGGCGACCAAGCTCAAACACGACGGCGATTATATCGTCGTGCTCGCGGTGTACCCGAAGCGGCTCGACGAATCCGATAGCGTCTCCAGCCTGCTCTCCGGTATCCAACACGGCGGCTAATCGGGCAACGTTTTTTCTCCCTTCTGTCGGTACGGACGGTATGAACCAAACTCTCGTTTCGGGACTCGGCCTCACCATCCTCGGAGTGGTGGGGTACCTGATAGGTCTCTCCGCGCCGTATCCGGGGCGCGCGTTCTCTATCACAGGAATCATGGTCGGCATCACGCTCGCCGCCATCGCCAACGCGACCGAACCGGAGGACGCCCAATGACGGTCGAATCGCTCCGGTTCGCCGACGGCGAAGTCGAGACGGTCGAGGACTTCCAATCCGCGCGCGTCGGATCCGGTACCGTCTGGGTGCGGGCGAGCGACGCCACGCCCCTCGAACTCGAACGCGTCGCGGAAGCGTTCGACATCCACCACCTCTCCATCGAGGACATCAGAAACGAGATTCGACCGAAGACGGAGGAGTTCGCGGGCTACACGTTCGTCCTGCTCAAGACGGTCGAACTCGCCCGCGGCGAAACCACCTTCGAGGAGGAGACCCGCGTCAAACCGGTCGGCGTGTTCGTCGGTGAGGACTGGCTCGTCACCCTCTCGGAGTACGACATCGACGCCGTTTCGCGCATCTGGCGCGCCGCGCTCGACGGCGACCGGCGAATCGTCGGCCGCGGGCCGGACTTCACGGCGTACCGCGTCTGTGACGGCATCGTGGACGGCTACTTCGCGGCGCTCGACCAGATAGAGGAACAGATAGAGGCCGTCGAGGAGGCCGTCATCAGCGACACGAGCATCGAGACGCTGGAGTCGATAAACGGCGTCCGGCGGGAACTGCTCGCGTTCCGAAAACTCGCGTGGCCGACCCGCGAGGCGGTGGGCTACCTCGCCCGCGGCGACCCCGAGGAGGTGCGCCCGGAGACGGAGAAGTACTTCCGCGACGTGTACGACCACCTCGTCCAACTCGTGGACTTGACCGAAACGTACCGCGATTTGGCGGGCGGCGCGCGCGACATCTACCTCAACATGCTCTCGGTCTCGACCAACGAGGTGATGAAGAAGCTGACCGTCGTCGCCACCATCGTCCTCCCGCTGACGCTCGTGGTCGGCGTTTACGGCATGAACTTCCAAGACGGCCCGTTCAACATGCCGGAACTGGGCTGGACCTACGGGTATCCGGCGGTGATGCTCGGGATGTTCCTCATGAGCGCGATTCTGGTCGTCTACTTCCGAAAAGCGGGTTGGTTGTGAGTCACGGGGCGAAATCCGAGAGGTTGGCCTGCACCCCGGAGACCATCTCGGACTTCCGGCGGAGCGAGTTCATCGAAATTGGAAGTTGCGGGACGATTTCACGAACGGCCCTGTGGAACGATTCCGCCTCCCCAAAGCGCCCGTCGAAGGCGTTTCTGACGCTCTCGCGCACCTGCCAGACGCCGACGGGTGCCCAGTAGTCGTCGCTGACCTCGCGGAGAACGAGGGCCTTGGCCTGTCGGCCGATGTCTTCGAGATGTTCCAGCACGCCGAGGCGGGAGGCGTAGTACGCTCCGGCGGTTTCATCGACGTAGCTCGTTCTGCCCTCGAAGCCCTCGTGGGCGCTCCCCATCCAGATGTCGCCGGTCGGCGAGGGATTCCAGATACTGCCGGGGGCTTTCATCTCCACGAGTTCGAACTCCCACTGACCCGGCGCGAGGATGACCCAGTAGCGGTTGCCCATGTACTCGTTCACCCAGACCTGCGTATCGTCGATGCTCGGCGCATTTCGGATGCGTCCGCGGAGGTATTGTCCCACCGTGTCGTCTACGGCGGTAATCGACCAGCGTGTCGGAACGAGCTTTCGGTTCTGCCCCTGACCCAACGCCCCCGCCGAGAGGATGGTGTTGATGTCGTACACGTCGAACCCGCGGCGGTACAGGTAGTTCATCGCGCCTTGGGCCTGCCAGTCGTCGTCTTCGAGCGTCTTCTTCACGGCGCGGGGAACGTGCGGGTTCTCGGTCAAATCCGCCGAGGACGCGCGGGCCGTCGGGCCGGTCGGCGTGGCGATGTCGTCCACGTTCACGTCCAAGTCGAGTTTCTCGGTCAGACCGATTTCCACGTCCACCGGGCGGTCGGCGATGGCGATTTCGCGCTGGACGCCGACGAACCCGTCCCACACGTCGTCCACGTTCACCTTCGCGGAGCGGTTCGAGTTCAGCAGGCCGGTCCGGTACTGGAGGACGTTATCGATACCGAGGCCACGCTGGTACCAATCGCCGCTGGTGGCGAACTCCGCGGCGTCCTCCTCCGCGCCGACCGGCGAGAGGATTCCCGTCGAGACGTTCGGGTAGGACGACCGGCCGACGAACACCGAGGGCGAGGTACTTCCGAAGAGCGAGTCGCCCTGCGCCACCTCGGAAAACCGGTCCTCGAAGTCGTCCACGTAGTCCAGAATCTCGTAGGACTTCTCCTCGGCCAGACAGCGGCGGCGCTCCTCCTCGTCCGGGCGCAAATCGTCGATATACTCGTCCAACCGCATCCACGGAACGTAGGGAAGCGAGAGGCTTCAACGTTCGGCAATCGGACGGAAACGGCCGCCGGGAACGCGCCGGCTGTCGCTCGAAAGGGACAAAAACGGAAGGATGACGCGGTTAGCTATGGATTCCCATCGCTTCTATCTGTTCCTGATACCGGTTGCGGATGGTGACCTCCGTCACCTGTGCCACGTCGGCGACTTCGCGTTGCGTCTTCTTCTCGTTGCACAACAGCGAGGCGGCGTAAATCGCGGCGGCGGCGTAGCCGGTGGGCGATTTACCGGACAACAATCCCTCTTCGGCGGTGGTTTCGATGATGTTGTTGGCCTTCGACTGCACCTCTTCGCTGAGTTCGAGTTCAGAACAGAACCGCGGAACGTATTTTTTCGGGTCGACCGGTTTCATCTCCAGACCGAGTTCTTGGGAGATGTATCGATACGTTCGTCCGATCTCCTTTCGTTCGACCCGCGAAACCTCGGAGATCTCCTCCAGACTTCGTGGAATCCCTTCCTTTCGACAGGCGGCGTACAGCGCGCTCGTTGCCACGCCTTCGATGGAGCGACCACGGATGAGGTCCTCCTTGAGTGCCCGTCGATAGATGACCGATGCGACCTCTCGTACCGACCGCGGGACACCCAGCGCGGATGCCATACGGTCGATTTCGGACAGGGCGAACTGGAGGTTTCGCTCGCCCGCGTCCTTCGTTCGGATGCGCTCCTGCCACTTACGCAGGCGGTGCATCTGACTGCGTTTCTTGGAAGAAATAGACCGACCGTAGGCGTCTTTGTCCTTCCAGTCGATAGTGGTCGTCAACCCCTTATCGTGCATCGTCTGCGTCGTCGGCGCTCCCACGCGCGACTTCTGTTGTCGTTCCTGATGATTAAAAGCACGCCACTCCGGGCCGGGGTCGATCCGTTCCTCCTCGACGACCAACCCACAGTCGTCACAGACCAGTTCGGCACGGTCGGTACTTTTGATCAACGTTTCGGACCCACATTCAGGACAAGTACGCTCTCCCTCTCGTTCGTTCGCCGTTTGCTCCCCTTCGAGTTGGCGCTCCCGCTGGCGAGTGGACCGTGTCATCGCACTTTTATAGTAGTAACTCCCAAACATTTAAACCCTTGGGCAAAACCTATATATATCTGACAAACGGTCACATACCACTCCCGCGAGACCGGAACCTGTTTACTCGAACACGGACGAGTGTCGGCAATGCCAGTCATCGAGTGTGACGTGGACGAGGCACGCCGGACGCTCGCCGACGCCGGGGTCATCGTCTCGGACGGCAAATCCGAGTACGAAGAGTGGCGGGCGAGACACGGCGACGCCGTCGCCATCGCATACGACGACAAGCTCGTGATTCAGGGGGCGAATCCACAGGACATCGAGGCGATTCTTCGAGATGCGGGGGGGCACGCCTACCTCTACTTCGACGGTGCCAGTCGCGGAAATCCCGGCCCGGCGGCGACCGGGTGGGTCATCGTGACGAGCGATGGAATCGCCGCGGAGGGCGGAACGAGAATCGGACGCGCGACGAACAACCAAGCCGAGTACGAGGCGCTCATCGAGGGGCTCGAAACGGCCTGCGACTACGGTTTCGACTCCGTGGACGTGAAAGGTGATTCCCAGCTCATCGTCAAGCAGGTGACGGGTGCGTGGAAGACGAACAACCCCGAACTCCGCGAGCGCCGCGTTCGCGTCCGGGAGCTGTTGGAGGAGTTCGACAAATGGTCCCTGAAACACGTTCCGCGAGAGGTAAACGAACGCGCGGACAAATTGGCAAACGAGGCGTTAGACGATGGCTGAACTGCCGGACGACACGGTTTCGGAGGCGGAACGATTGACCCACCTCGCGCGTGACCGCGAGGGCGAAGAGGCGGAGCAATATCGTACGGAACGGACGCAGCTGCTCGAAACACACGGTTTCGTCGCACGGATTCGGGAAGAGGATACCAGAACCGTACTGGTTCTCCATCCCGAGGAGTGGGTCGAGGACGGAACCATTCGCGTCGAGCGAATCGAGGACACGGACCGCGCGGTCGAAATCCCGCTGACGGGCGCTGGCGACCCGGACGATTGGGACGAAATCGACAAGCACAACCGCGCCGTTGCGGCGCGAGTCCGAGAGGAATACGGCGACGTCCACGGCGCGAACGCCGAGGCCTTCGCGGACTTCATAGGCAATCACTACGCGCGACCCGTCGAGTCGGCGACGAGCGACGAAGTGGACGAATTTCTGACGGAGTACTTCCCGCGGAATGCGTGGCCGACTTCGGAACAGAAAAAAGCGGTAAAAGAATCGGTCGAACTCGTGTTCGAGTGCGTTAGTCGGACTGCTCGATGAGCGCGCGGACCTTTTCGGCACGCGCGTCGTCGGTGATGAACTTCGAGAGCGACCACGCGAACGCGTCTTCGATGGCTTCGAGACCGGCCTGGGTCAGACCGTACTGGTTGGTCCGCTTGTCGAGTTCGCTCTTCTCGACCAGTCCGCGCTCGACCAGCGTGTCGAGGTTGGGGTACAGGCGGCCGTGGTTCACTTCCTCGTCGTAGTAACTTTCGAGTTCGCGCTTGATAGCGAGCCCGTACATCGGTTCCTCGGTGAGGACGATGAGGATATTACGCTGGAACGCGGTGAGGTCGCGGGCGGTACTGCTTTCGGTGAGTGTTTGTGCCTCTGACATTGGCTTTGACACGACGAAATATGTAACCGAGATATTTAACCCTTCTCAAGTTTCTTGGTGTTTCTCCGTTCTTTCGTTCGATTTTAATACCCAACTGCCACTCATGGATTGCGGAAGGGTGTCACACTTATGAGTGATTTCATGGGTACGAGTCACTTGTTTACACCCATGCCGAAAGGACTTTTTGGTCTTCCCGTCGAGTTCCAAGCGACCCATGACGAATCTCTGGGAAGACCTCGAAACGGGGCCGAACGCTCCCGAGGAAATCTACGCAGTTGTCGAGTGTCTCAAAGGCGACCGGAACAAGTACGAATACGACAAGGACATCCCCGGTGTCATGCTGGACCGCGTGCTCCACAGCAACGTCCACTACCCCGGTGACTACGGATTTATCCCGCAGTCGTTCTACGACGACGAAGACCCCTTCGACGTGCTCGTGCTCGTCGAGGATTCGACGTTCCCCGGCTGTGTCATCGAGGCCCGCCCCGTCGCCATGATGAAGATGGACGACGACGGCGAACAGGACGACAAGGTCATCGCCGTCCCCATCGAGGACCCGCGCTTCGACCACATCGAGGACGTCGAGGACATCCCGCAGCAGACGAAGGACGAGATCGACGAATTCTTCTCCACCTACAAGAACCTCGAAGCCGGAAAGGAAGTCGAGACGCTGGGCTGGGAGGACAAACAGGCGGCGTACGACGCCATCGAACACTCCCAAGAGCTGTACGACGAGAATTTCAACTAGATTTCATAGTCCGTTCAGCTTTTCGAACACTTTCCGACTTTTTTGGAACCGCTGAATAACGTCGATTACCGGCCGATTACGTCCGAATTCGCTACTTCTGTCCTCAATCCCACATAAAGATGCCATAGAATACACTCGAAATTATATACGAGTGGAAGGAGCTATGCGTTAGCAATGCTCGCCGGATTCGTCGCCGAAAACATGCCAGCGGTCGCCACTGCCGTTCTCTTGCTCCTCTCCGGCGGCGGCGTGCTGTACGCCGTTCAGTTTCGGTCGTGGGGTGGCACCGAGAACCCGGAATCGGCCGGGTCGCTCCGGAAGGTCGTCGCCGGACAGAACCGCGTCGCGCTCGTCGTCCCGGAAAGCCCGATTATCGACTCCTTGGCGGCGGCGGTCGGGGTACAAGCCCTCTGTAAGGACTGGGGCGTCGCGGCGCGAATCGCGGCGGAGGGCGAGATAACCGGCGAGGACAGCAAGGCGTTCTGCAACATCTTCGACATCGACGTGACGATTCTCGACGAAAACGGGGAAGGACTCCCGAACTGCGACGGCGGAATCGCAATCGGCGGCGGCGGTGCGGTTCCCCGACTGGCGAACAACCCCCCGGTCGTCGGCGTCATCCGGCACCGACCGACCGCGGAGGAGAACATCCTCACGATTACGCGCACGGACGACGGCGCGACATCGACGGTCGTGACCGAACTCGTGCGCGACATGGGGTTCGTTCCCGACCAGCGCGTGGCGACCGCGCTGTTGTACGGTATCCGCGCCGGAACCCGCGAGTTCCGGCGGGCCAACGGGTCGAACGACTACGACGCCGCCGGGTTCCTCCACGCCTACGCCGACCTCGGACGGATCGAGGAGTTGCGCTCGCCGGGCGTCAGCAGCGACACCTTCGACGTGCTCGGCGAGGCGATAGCGAGCCGGGAACGACGGGCGAGTTTCGCCGTTGCGAACGTCGGCGTCGTCCCCTCGGTGAGCGCGCTGGAGGAGGCCGCTGATTCGCTCCTGCGACTCGAAGGCGTCTCGACGGCCGCCGTGTTCGGCCTCCACGAGGAAACCATCGTCATCTCCTGTCGCGCGGAGGACGTCCGAACCAGCGCGGAGGATATCCTGACCGGCGCGTTCGACGCGAGCGAGACGACGGGCGGGAACGCGGACGCCGCGACTGCTCGGGTATCGCTCGGCATCTTCGCACGGGTCGATAGCGAGCTCACGAAGACGCTGGACTCGCTCATCGACGCGAGCACCCGGAAGGCGTTGTTCACCGCGTTCGAAAGTTCGTGAACGAAAACTTGAGAGGTTGTAGCATGGAAACGAAGGTTCTTGTAGTCGCCTGTGGTAGAGCGGCGTATGGGTCTATTCGATAGGCTCCGTGGAGACGACGCTCCGCGGGTCGCCTTCTTCGGCATCGACGGCGTGCCGTACAGCTTTCTCAAGGAAAACGCCTCGGAGTTCCCGAACATCGCATCGCTGGCGAGCGAGGGGAGCGCCGGAGCGATCGACAGCATCGTGCCGCCGGAGTCCTCCGCCTGCTGGCCAGCCCTCACGACGGGGGTCAACCCCGGGAATACGGGCGTGTACGGGTTCCAAGACCGCGAAAACGGTTCGTACGACACCTACGTCCCGATGGGACGCGACGTGCAGGCGACGCGCGTCTGGGACCGCGTGACCGACGCGGGCCGCGACGCGACGGTGATGAACGTCCCCGTCACGTTCCCACCGCAACGGAACGTCCAGCGCATGGTTTCCGGATTCCTCTCTCCCGGCGTTGACAAGGGTGCGTACCCCGACGAGATGCGGGACTACTTGGAGTCCATCGACTATCCCATCGACGCGAACGCAAAGCTGGGACACAAGGACGACAAATCCGAGTTCATCCAGAACGCACACGAGACGCTCGAAACGCGCTACGAGTCGTTCCAGCACTACATCGACCAGGACGACTGGGACCTCTTTTTCGGCGTCTTCATGACGACCGACCGCGTGAACCACTTCCTGTTCAAGGATTACGAGGAGGACGGCGAGTACAAAGAGGAGTTCATCGAGTTCTACAAAAAGCTCGACGAGTACCTCGGGAAACTCCGTGACTCCCTGCCGGACGACGTGACGATGATGGTCGCCAGCGACCACGGTTTCACCAGCCTCAACTACGAGGTTCACTTCAACTCGTGGCTCGAACAGGAAGGCTGGCTCTCCTACGAGGACGACGACCACGAGGAACTCGGCGACATCAGCGACGACACCGATGCCTACTCGCTCATTCCGGGTCGGTTCTACATCAACCTCGAAGGCCGCGAACCGCGCGGTAGCGTCCCGCAGGACGAGTACGAGGAGAAGCGCGCCGAACTCAAAGAGAAGCTCGAAAACCTCGAAGGGCCGGACGGCAACAAGGTTTGCTGGCGCGTCGTGGAGAAAGAACAGGCGTTCGACGGCGACCACGAGGACATCGCACCCGACCTCGTTGCCATCCCGAACCACGGCTTCGATTTGAAGGCCGGATTCAAGGGCCACGACGACGTGTTCGGCGTCGGGCCGCGCAACGGCATGCACAGCTTCGACAACGCGACGCTGTTCGTGGACGACCCGAACGCACGAATCCCGGAGGACACGGACCTCCTCGACATCGCCCCGACCATCCTCGACCTGATGGAACTCGACTACCCGTCGAGCGAACTCGAAGGGCGTAGCCTGGTCTGAAACCGGTCGCGTCGCGGTCGATTCACCGCTTTCGAATCTCCTTTATCCGCAACCGATAAACCTCGGTCGAATGAGCGACCGCCTCGGAACCGCGCTGGTCATCGTCTCGGCCGTCGGGTTCGGCACGCTGGGAATCCTCGGCAAGCTTGCCGCGGGCGCGGGGCTGTCGATTCCGACCGTGCTGTTCTTCCGGTTTCTACTCGCCACCGCGTTGGTGTGGGCGGGCCTCGCGGTGCGCGGACGACTCCGACGGTTTTCGGGACGGACCCTGCTCGTCGGCCTCGGTCTGGGCGCGTTCGGCTACGCGGCCATGAGCGGACTCTACTTCTGGGGCCTCTCGTTTCTGACCGCCGGACTCGTCGGCATCCTGCTCTACACCTATCCCGTCATCGTCGTCGTGCTCTCCGCGCTCTTCCTCGACGAGCGCATCACGCGCCGAACCGGCGTCGCGCTGGTTCTCGCCTTGGTGGGCGTCGCGCTCATCACGGGCGGCGACCCGGCGGGTGCCGACCCGCGCGGCATCGTCGTCGTCCTCGCCGCCGCGGTGGTGTACGCGAGCTACATCACCGCGAGCAGGGTCGCGCTGGACGCCGTGCCCGCCGACCTGCTCACGGCCCACGTCCTCCCCGCGGCGGCCTGTGCGTACCTCGTCTACGGTTCGGCGACGGGGACGCTCTCGGTCCCGGATTCGGGGAGCCAGTGGCTCATCGTCGCGGCCATCGCCGTGCTCGCAACCGCGCTGCCCATCTTTACTTTCTTCGCCGGACTGGGCCGCATCGGGGCGAGTCGCGCTAGCATCGTCAGTACCGTCGAACCCGTCGTCACGCTCCTGCTCGGCGCGGCGATACTCGCCGAACCGGTGACGCCGGTGACGGTGCTCGGCGGCGCGTCGGTGCTCGCCGGGGTCCTGCTCGTACAGGCCGAGTGAATCGATGCGAAAATCAGACGGCGTTGGGTTTCTCGTGGATTTCGAGGTCGACTGGTCGCGGTTCGCCCTCCAAGTCCGTGACGATGCGTTCGACGACCTTTTCGGCCTCCGAGAGCACGAGCGGTTTCACCTTGCTCACGACCCACCCGAGCGAGACGAACGCGGGGAGATTGAGCATCCCCGAATCCGCCGAGTCGGCGTCGAAGTGGATGGAGAGCCACACCCGGGAGGCGGTCTCCTCGCCCTCCGGCGCTTCCTCCGGGGCTTCCTCCACACGCCAGTGTCCGTGGGCGTGAATGTCCTTGATTATCTTCCAGTCGATGCGGTTCGGTGGGTCGAGTTCCGTCACCTCGGAGCGGACGGTGTACCGAACCTTCCACCACTTGAGGTGAATGTCGTACTCGGTTCCCGGCCCACCGTCACCCTCGTGCGTGACCTGCGTGAGGTGTTTCGAGTAGTTCGCGTAGCCCGGAAAGTCGAGCAGGAACTCGTAGGCCTCCTCCGGCGGCACGTAGACGACGGTACTGAGTTCGAGGTGGTCCACGCGTTTCGATTCTGTTCGACTGAAAGTAAACATTCCGGCGAGGTACCTGCACGAACGTACCTAATCCAGTCGTTTATACCACCCCATCGACAACCTCCGACCATGACGGACTACGACGTACTCATCGTCGGCGGTGGCGTCGCGGGCCTCTCCGCGGCCACGTTCACCGCACGCGCCGATCTCGACACGCTGGTCGTGAACGACGGCGTTTCCATCCTCCACCGAAACGCGATTCTGGAGAACTTCCCCGGATTCCCCGCCGGAATCGACTCGCGGTTGTTCTCCCTGATGCTCCAAGAGCAGGCCGAACGCGCCGGGTGCGCGCGTCTGGATGCAAAAGTCACAGACGTACGGCCTGCGGACGACGACGGGTTCGTTGTAAAAATCGACGGCGGAAGCAACGATGGCGGCGAGGACGGCGACGGGACGATTTCCGCCGAACGGGTCGTCGTCACCTCGTGGTCGGACGCCTCGCACCTCGACGGACTCGACCTCGACCTCGAAGACTCGGGGAGCAAGCGGTACGTCCCCGTGGATGACGACGGCCGAACCGACGTCGAGGGCGTCTACGCCGCCGGACGAATCGCCGAGCAGTACCACCAAGCCATCGTCTCGGCGGGCCACGGGTCGCAAGTCGGCATCACCGTCGTCCACGACGCCAACCCCGACTTCTACCACGACTGGGTGACGCCGGAGGGCTACTTCACCAACCGCGACCGCGAGGTCCCGGAGGGCTGCGAGGAGATTTCGGAGGACGAACGCCAGCGCCGCGCGCGGAAGGCCCACGACCGTCTTCGAGACTATCTGGAGGAGTGGGAGGACGAGCGCCCGGTTCCCCACCCGAGTTTCATCGAGAACATGAACTGACCCGAGTCGGACGAGAAGAAGGGATTTTGGTGGAAATACAGTCGTGAAGAAGTCTTCGAGGACTCCCACGAGACGAATTTGATTTTGAGGGCGCCACACGTACGTGATTACGTTTTCGAAAGCCCCCGCCCGCTCGGTGTCAGAAGATTTTGTTATCGCTGTGGCTACAACTACCGAGCGGCAATAAATTTCCGCACCGCGACCGCAACCGCATCAGCCACACCCTCCCCAGCCAATTCCTTCGCATTCGCTCAGTCATCCACCGTCAGAGCAACCCTTTGACGAGCCATTTGTTCGTTCCGTTGTCACTCACGAGGACCTCGCACGTTTCACCGGAACGACGCGGCCGAGCGTGGCCGCGTCGTCCAGCCAGCGCGCACCGGGGGTGTTCGGTTCCTTTCGACGAGTCCACATCTCAGTGCCCGCCGGAGGAGAGGTGCAGGCCGACGATGCCGACGACGATGACGCCGATGAAGGCGACCCGGAGGAAGTCCGCGGGTTCGTCGAACAGGACGATGCCGAGCGTCGCGGTGCCAACCGCGCCGATACCCGTCCAGACGGCGTAGGCGGTCCCGACGGGGAGCGTCTGGAGGGATTTCGCCAGCAGCGCCATGCTGACGACGAGCGCGACGACGGTGGCGACGGAGGGCCAGAACTTCGAGAAGCCGTCGGAGTACTCCAATCCGATAGCCCACGCGACTTCGAACACCCCGGCGACGATGAGCACCTTCCACGACATGGGTGGATTCTCGGGACGGGCGAACGCTATGTCTTGCGTTTCCCAGTCAGCCGAAACCCGTGGCTCTTTATGAATCCCTTTTGAAGCGTTCACGAAATGAGCGCCGACGAGGTGGACCCGGACGAGTTGGGCGAGTCAGTGGAGCGGCCGATGGTTCGGCTGTTCACCGAATACGGCGGCGACCACCTCCACTGGTTCGCAATCGGGTTGGTGACGAGCATGGCCACTCGATTCCTCTCGCTCGTCCCGCCGCTCGTCCTCGGCGTGGCGCTGGACGCGGTGTTCTACAGCAAGCGGGCGTACACTCTGCCGCTCCTTCCGGACGCGTGGATTCCGACGACGCGGATGGGCCAGTTCTGGTTCTCGGCCGAAATCATGGGCGTTTCGATGGTCCTCGCCGCGGTCTGCAACTTCGCCCACTCGTCCAGCCTGAACCTCTTCTCCCATCGCGTCAAACACGAGGTTCGGACGGCGACGTATCAGTGGATGCAGCGCCTCGACATGACGTTCTTCGACGACCACAAGACCGGGGAACTCATGAGCATCCTGAACAACGTTCACGAGAGCAAAGCTCTCGTGTGCCAACCAGAACCACTGTTCTGGTGACGACGCCAACCGCCTCGAACTGTTCCTCGACAACATGATGGGGAGCGCCATCCAACTGCTCGTCCTCATCATCGGCATCGGATATCTTCTCTTCACCATCAACCCGCAGTTGGCGCTCGTCACGCTCTCCATCATCCCCGTCGCGGCCCTGTTCACGTGGTGGTTCATGAAGCGCGTCGAGGCGTTTTACGCGGACGTTCGGTCGTCGGTCGGAGACCTGAACAAGCGACTGGAGAACAACCTCGGCGGTATCGAGGTCATCAAAACCTCCGGAACCGAGTCGTTCGAGGACGAGCGCGTTCGGAGCGCCTCCTACGAGTATTTCAAGCGCGACTGGCAGGCGCTCCGGATGAACTTCGTCTACCGTCCCGGCATGCAGTTGCTCACGTCCGTCGCCTTCGCCGCCACGTTCGTCGTGGGGGGACTGTGGTTCCTCACCGACCCGCCGCTCGGGTTTTCGGGCACGCTCTACGTCGGCCAACTCGTCACGTTCCTCCTGTTCACCCAGCGCATGGTCGAACCGCTCACCCAGATGAGCGAGGTGGTGGACCGGTACGAGGATGCGAAGGCATCGACCAAGCGCATCTTCGGCCTGCTGTCGATTTCGCCCGACATCACGAGCGGTCCCGGTGCGGTCGAACTGGATTCGATTCGGGGCCGCGTCGAGTACGACCACGTGGACTTCGCCTACGAAGACGGCCAAGAGGTCCTCTCCGACGTGACCTTCACCGCCGACCCCGGCGAGACGGTGGGTCTCGTCGGTCCGACGGGGGCCGGGAAGTCCACGATTTGCAAACTCCTCCCGCGCCTCTACGACGTGACGGGCGGCGAGATTCGCGTTGACGGCCACGACGTGCGCGACGTCACCGTCGAGAGCCTTCGGGAACACATCGGCTACGTCGGACAGGACACCTTCCTGTTCGACGGGACGGTGCGGGAGAACATCGCCTACGGCGCGTTCGACGCGACGGACGACGAAATCGAGGCGGCCGCGAAAGCCGCCGAAGCGCACGAGTTCGTCACCAACCTGCCCGACGGCTACGACACGCGGGTCGGCGAGCGCGGCGTGAAACTCTCGGGCGGTCAGCGCCAGCGCATCTCCATCGCGCGGACGATTCTCGCGGACCCCGAACTGCTCGTGTTGGACGAGGCGACGAGCACGGTTGACACCGAGACGGAGATGCTCATCCAGCGCAGTCTCGATAGGTTGACCGAGGACCGAACGACGTTCATCATCGCCCACCGCCTCTCGACAGTGAAGGGCGCGGACACCATCCTCTCCATCGAGGACGGGAGAATCGTGGAACGCGGCACCCACGAACGACTGCTCGACGGCGACGGCCTCTACGCCGACCTCTGGCGGGTGCAGGCCGGGGAAATCGACGCCCTCTCCGATGAGTTCGTCGCGGAGGCGACCCGGCGGGCGAGCGCGAGTCGGACGAGACAAGGGTCGAACCAGTGACCTTTTTCGGGCTACCGCGCCCACTACCGGGTAATGCTGACCGGAGTGAACGTGGCGTTGGGGGTGACGGGAAGTATCGCGGCGGTGAAAGTGGTCGAACTGGCACACGAACTGCGGAGGCGCGGCGCGAACGTCCGCGCGGTGATGTCGGGGAGCGCGCAGGGAATCATCCACCCGTGGGCGGTCGAGTTCGCCACCGAGAATCCGGTCGTGACCGAAATCACCGGACGGGTCGAACACGTCGAACTCTGTGGCCGCGAGGGGTGGGCCGACGTGCTCCTCATCGCACCGGCCACGGCGAACACCGTCGGGAAAATCGCCGGTGCGGTCGACGACACGCCGGTCACGACGTGCGCGACCACCGCGCTCGGTGCCGACGTTCCGGTCGTCATCGCACCCGCCATGCACGAACCGATGTACGACCACCCCGGCGTCCTCGACGCCATCGAGCGCGTCGAGTCGTGGGGCGTCGAGTTCGTCCCGCCGCGAATCGAGGAGGGAAAGGCGAAGATCGCCACCGAGGACGCCATCGCGCTCGACGTCGCCCGCGTGACGACGCCGGGCCTCCTCGACGGAAAACACGTCGTCGTCACCAGCGGCGCGACGAGCGAGGAGGTCGACCCCGTTCGCATCCTGACGAGCCGCGCCTCGGGAAAGACGGGGCGGGCGGTCGCCCGCGCCTGCTACGTCTACGGAGCCAGCGTCACGCTCGTTCACGACGGACCCGGCGTCCCCTACGCGACCGTCGAGCGGATCGAGACCAGCGCCGAGATGCTCGATGCAGTGGAGCAACACGTTGACGGACTCCCGGCGGACGCCCTCGTCTCCGTCGCCGCCATCAGCGACTACACCGCCGACGGTGCCGACGAGAAAATCCGGTCCGGGCAGGACCTCACCCTCGATTTACGGCCGACGCCGAAGCTCATCGACACGGTTCGTGACGACCACCCCGACCTCCCCATCGTCGGGTTCAAGGCCGAGACCAGCGGCGACGACGACGCGATGGTCGCCGCCGCCCGTGAAACGCTCGAACGAGCGAGTCTCTCGTTCGTCGTCGCGAACGATGCCAGCGTGATGGGCGAAGACGAAACCAGAACCCTGTTCGTCCGCGAAAACAGCGTCCGGGAGTACGGCGGGAGCAAAGCGGAACTCGGACTCCACGTCGCGGAAGAACTCGCCCGGGTGTTTGACGGCGAGTAAGTTGGAAACTCTCTGCACGAGGTATTTCTGGTATCGACGCCGTGGCTGCACCGATTGGGAATCCGACTTCGAAAGTTCACCACGCACACACGACGAGTCGTCTCCAATTTTTCCGAGCGTACAATTACCGAGCGGCACTGAAACCGCACCGCAACCGTCCACACGCCTCCCCAACCGATTCCTCGCTGACGCTCGTCATCCACTGTCAGAGCAACGCTCTGACGAGCCATTCGTTCACGAGAACTCTGTTCACGAAGACCTCGCGTGATACTCACGCAGGCCCGAGTCGAAGGGGCCTCGGGCCTGCTGGTGCACGCGCCACGGTGGTTCTCCTCGTGCCGAAACTCGAAGAACGCGTTACTCGTCGCCGGGCCATTCGGCGTCGCCGAAGAACTCGATGCCCATCTTCTGGGCGGAACGAGAAATCATGTGCGCGCCGGTCGGCGCGGTGAGGAACAGGAAGATGATGCCGACCAGCGAGGTGAGTCCGGCACCTTCCGGGCCGTAGTAGACGAACCCGGCGAGCAACAGCGAAGCCGAGCCGAGCGTCGTCGCCTTGCTGGTCGCGTGCATCCGGTTGTACACGTCGGGGAGTCTGATGAGGCCGACCGTGCCGACCACGAGGAAGAAACACCCGACGGCGATGAGCAGCGTGATGAGGATTTCTTGAACGAGGTTCATTTGACGATATCTCCTTCGATGACGTACTGCGAAACCGCGATGGTGCTGATGAACCCGATGATGGCGAGGACGAGGCTCACCGTGACGAACAACCCTTCGCCGGTTTCGAGCGCGTACAGGGCCGCGATGGCGACGACGTTCGTTGCGATGGTGTCGAGCGCGACCACTCGGTCGGGAACCGTCGGCCCCTTGATGACGCGGTAGCCCGCGAGCAGGGTCAGGCCGCTCGCGATGACGAGGCCGACCTGCACGGCGAGGGAGAATATCGCGGGGTCAGTTGCCACGCTTGACACCTCCTTCGGCCGGTTCGCCGGTCGCGTGGGCCATCGGAAGTTCCGGCACCGGGTCGCCGGGTTTGCCCTCCTCGTCGAAGATGACGAGGGCATAATCCTCCCACGTTCGAATCGGGTCGACGATGCCGTCCGTGTCCGTGGCGTCGATGCTGTGTACGTAGAGCGCGTTCGTCTCCTCGTCGTAGTCCATTGTTATCGTCCCCGGCGTGAGGGTGATGCTGTTTGCGATGGTCGTAATCGCCCCGTCCGTCTGCACGCGAAGCGGTACGACCACGACGCCCGGTTCGATGGGCATGCTCGGCAACAGGACGCGGTAGGCGACGTCGATGTTCGCCAGGATGAGGTCCTTGATGAATACGACGACGTACAACCCGGCGTAGGGGAGCGCCTGCACGGTTCGAGTGAGGTTCATGTCCAGGGTGTAAAACCGCCGGAACATGAACGCGATAAGCATCCCGAAGGCGAGTCCGATGAGGAACTCACCGATTATCCGCGTCGGGTCGAGCGCGACCCCGCGAACGAACAGCCAGAGGACCGCGAGGACGACGCCGATGACGGGCCACTTCTTCATGCGGGCCCACCTCCGAGCACCGCTTGGATGTACTCCCGTCTGTGAATCGCGGCACCGGCCGCCGCCTCTGCCGCCCGAAGCACGGGGTCGAACCCGATACCGACGAGCAGGACGAGGGCCGCGAGTCCGGCGAGGACGACCACGCCGGTCGGCTTCGCGCCGTTCTCGACCATCGGACTCACCGCGCCCCAGAAGCCGCGGTTCCACGCCCGGGAGAAGTACGCGATGGTGAGAATCGCGCCGAGCAGCGCGATGGCGAGCGCGACGGACGCGCCTGCGTCACCCGCGGTACGGAAGACGAGGAACTTCCCGAAGAAGCCCGAGAGGGGCGGTATCCCGATGAGCGAAAGCGCCCCGACGAAGAACACGGCCGACAGGACCGGTTCCTTGCGGGTCAGTCCCCCGAGGTCGGCAAAGCGCGTCGAACCGACCGACGAGAACACCGACCCCGAGGCCAGGAACAACAGGCCCTTCGCCAGTGCGTGGTTCAGCGAGTAGATGAGCGCCGCCGTGACCGCGAGAATCTGTATCTCTTCGCTTCCCGCAGTCGCGCCGATTGCGAGGGGCAGGACGATGAACCCGACCTGTCCGATGCTGGAGTAGGCGAGTAAGCCGTCGATGTCGTCGCGGCCGACCGCGCCGAGGCCGCCGAGCAGGATGCTCGCCGTCGCCATGATGAACATGACGGGGCCGAAAAAGCCCAGCGCGGACGTCCCGGACAGACCGGGCAGGCCCAGTCCATCCGGAATCGACAGCCACGAGAAGACGGTGAAGTACAGCCTGATGATGGCGTAGATTCCGACCTTCTTCACGACGCCCGCGAGCATGGCGGACACCGGCGCGGGTGCGGCGCTGTACGCCGGGGGCACCCAGAACTGGAACGGTGCCAGCCCGGACTTCAGCGCGAAGACCGTGAACAGGAGCGCCGATAGACCCAACAAGGGAAGCGGAGTGATACTGTTCGCCGCCGGGTTGGCGAGTCGGTGTGCCAAATCGGCCATGTTGAGCGTCCCCGTCGTCGAGTAGATGCCACCGATGGCGAGGAGCATGACCGCGCTCCCGATGAGGTTGAGGACGACGTACTGGAGCGCCGCGCGGGTGTGCTGTGGTCCGCTGTAGAACACCACGAGGACGTAGCTCGACATGAGCATCACCTCGAACCAGACGAAGAGGTTGAAGATGTCGCCCGTGAGGAACGCACCGCTCACCCCGACCAACATGAAGTGATACAGCGGGTGGTAGGAGAGTCGCTGACCGAACTCGTCCACGTACTGCACCGAGAAGACCAGCGCAGCGAACGAGACGATGGCGGCGAGTCCGAGCATGAACACCGAGAGCGGGTCGGCGACGAGCGTGATGCCGAACGGTGCGGGCCAGTTACCGAGTTGATACGGGATGGTCCGCGCCGCGCCCAAGGGGTCCACGTCGGTCCAGAGCAACGCGACGACGGCGACGTACGCCGCCCCACCGAGGACGCTGACGCCGCGCTGGACGGTCGAATACCGTCGAACGACGAGCGTCAGAATCGCCGTCACGAGCGGGACGAGCAGCGGTTCGATGACGAGTTGATTCATGTGGAATCACCCAATTCGTTGAGGTCGATAGTGCCGTGTTCTTGATAGACGCGATACGTCAAGACGAGCGAAAACGCCGTCGTCCCGAAGCCGATGACGATGGCCGTCAGGACGAGCGCCTGCACGACCGGGTCGGTGATGTGACCGCCGCCGTGGCTCCCGTGGCCGAAAATGGGGACGCTTCCGCCGAGTTTGCCCATCGTCACCAGATAGACGTTGGCGGCCTGACTGATGATGGTCACTCCCCAGATGACGCGTATCACGTCCCGTCGGAGGACGAGGAACGTCCCGAGGGAGAACAACACCCCGAGAACTATCGCGAGTATCAACTGGGGGTTCACGGCTTCGCTCATTCGGAACCCACCACCGAGAGGATCGTCAGGAGCGAGCCAACGACGACGAAGTAGACCCCCGTGTCGAAGGCCACCGCGCTCGCCACTTCGAACTCCGTGTAAATCGGGAAGTGGAACACCTCGTACGTCTGGTTCATGAAGGCGTCACCGAAGGCCATCGCAACCAGACCGCTTCCGGCGGCGAGCGCCAATCCGAACGCGAATAGGGTCCGGTAGTTCTCGACGATGCCGTGTTGGAGGTGTTCTATCGGCCCGCGAACGAGTCGGTGGAATATCTCCTCTTCGAGGAAGTCCAACCCGTAGACGATGTAGATGAGGGCGAACGCCGTCGTCGTCAGGACGCCCGCGATGAATCCGCCGCCGGGGTGGTTGTGTCCCTGCAACATCAACGCGACCGACGTGAGGAAGATGAGCGGGACGACGGTGCGTGTAACGGTCCGCGTGATTATCGTCGTCATTGGGTTTCACCTCGTTCACGCATGGCGATCAGCGTCAACACCGAGAGTGCGGCCATCGCGACGACGGAGATCTCTCCCATCGTATCGAAGCCACGGAAGTCCACCAGAATGACGTTGACGATGTTGTGACCGCCCGCCTCTTCCACCGTCACGCCGTAATCGAGGAAGGTCTGTGCGATGGAGTTGGCGGGGTCCGCTACCGTCGTGACCAACACCGTAACGAAGACGGTCGTTCCGACCGCCAGCGAGAGGATACCGTCCCGAACGGCGCGACTGCGTTTTATCTCGCCGTAGAACGTCGGTAGCCGGTCCAAGACGAGCAGGAAGATGACGAGCGTCAGCGTCTCGACGACCAATTGCGTGAGCGCGAGGTCCGGGGCGTCGGCGAGGATGTAAAATATCGCCACCATAAACCCGAGAATCGAGAGCGTAAGCACGCCCGAGATGTGGGACGGGGCGATACTGACCGCGAACGCGCCGACGACGGCGACCCCGAGGACGAGCGCGAGCGAGGGCGTCATACCCGCCGCGAATCCGAAACTCGGGAGGGCGACGCCCGCCGCCGCGTAGCCGCCGAGCGCGAGGAGCGTCACCGCCGTCAGCGACCACGTTGCGTAGGTTCGAAGTAGGCCGGTCTGGACGTGCGGAATCGTCTCGACGCTCGCGTCGTTCAGGCCGTACACCGCGTTGTCGTACCACCAGTTCGCGCGAAGGGGATTGACCGTGAGCAGGCGGTTGATGCCCCGGTGGAGGTCGTCGTAGTACTGATACGCGACGAGTCCCACGGCGATGGTTATCGCGCTCATGGTCGCGGCGGGTGTGACCGACGTCGGAAGGTGGTAACTGAAGTGAACCGCTTCGGCGGCCTCGGCGTGTGCCGCGGGCGGAAGGGTGCTTTCGACCACGCTTCCGACGAAGTGGTTGAGCGAGGTCGGCGCGATGCCGAACGTGTCCGTCACGCCGCCGAGTCCGATGAGCGCCGCGATGGTTCCGAGGATTGCGGGCGGAACCAACATCGTTAGCGGCGGCCGATGCACGTGGCCCAATCCCTTCGGTTTCTCGCCGAAGAAGAGCATCAGGAACCGAATCGAGTAGAGGAAGGTGAAGATGCTCCCGAAGACGGCGACGACGGGGAACAGCCACGCAAGTCCGCCGTGGATTTCGGCCGCGTGGTAGGCCGACTCGAAGAGGAACTCCTTCGAGTAGAAACCGTTGAACGGCGGTACCCCGGCCATCCCGAGGGCTGCGACGACGGTGATGGCCGCTGTGATAGGTAAGTCACGCCACAGCCCGCCGAGATGCTTTATCTTCCGCGTTCCGGCCTCGTGCGCGATGATACCGGCGACGAGGAACAGCGCGGCCTTGAACATCGCGTGATTCAGGATGTGGAACGCGCCCGTCTCGGCACCGTACTCGGAGGCGAACCCGAATCCGGCGACGATGAGGCCGAGGTGGCTCGCCGTCGAGTAGGCCAGCAGTTCCTTGATGTCCGTCGCCGCGACGGCGAGGATGGCCGTAATCGTCATCGTCACCAAGCCGAGCACCGCGAACAGCAACATCCAGTCGGGGATGATGTGTACTCCCTCGGGAAGGAACAACGGCCGGAATCGCCCGACGAGGTAGACGCCCGCCTTGACCATCGTCGCGGAGTGGAGGAACGCCGAAACCGGCGTCGGCGCTTCCATCGCGTTCGGCAGCCAGATGTGAAGCGGGACCTGTGCCGATTTCGCCGCCGCGCCGACGGCGATGAGCGCGAGCGCGGGAACGAACAGCCCCGCCGCGTGAAGTTGCGCGTTCACGCTGGCGGCGTCCGTGAGGATTCCGCCGGGCCCGAACATCGCAAAGGTACCAGTCACCTTGTTGATAAGGATGAACCCGATAAGCATGAACAGCCCACCGGACACCGTGATGAGCATGGACTTTCGGGCGGCGTACTGTGACGACCGTCGGTCGGTGTAGTGACCGATGAGGATGAACGACGACAGGCTGGTCAGTTCCCAGAACACGAACAGCGAGATGAGGTCAGCCGAGAACGCCACCCCCAGCATCGACCCCATGAAGGCCAGCAGCGCGGTGTAGTATTTCGCCTTGCCCGGTTCGCCGTGCATGTACCCACCGGAGTAGGTGAGGATGAGCACGCCGACTCCACTGGCGAGGAAGCCGATGAGCAAGGAGAGACCGTCCACGTAAAACTGCAACGAGACCCCGAGCGAGGGAATCCACTGGAAGGAAACCGAGCCGCTCGTGCCGAGTTGGCTTGCGACCATCCCAAAGCATGCGAGCGCGACCGCCGCCGCGTAGTAGGCGGTCCGCTCGCGGAGGACGCGGTAGACGAGTGGGGTCACCACCGCCGCCGCGAAGGGAAGCATCACCAGCGCAAGCACAACGACGGCTGTCGGGTTCGATGGTGATTGCACACTCGGAATTGGCGATGGACCTACCTTAACAGTTCTCAAAGCGTGTGGTCCTTGCGGGTATCTCCTTCCGACGCGTCGGGAGGAAACTGGAATTTCGGACCGTGCGGACACGTCCACCATGACGGACGACGCGTTCGATGTGGGTCGATGTCGTTATCTCCCCGAATCGAAAAGTACCACTCAGAAATATATCTCTCAGTCGTTTCTTCCCGACATACATTCAATTTTACGAGAATTACCATTGTATTTTAAATGGGTATATCCAGACATATCTTTATTAGGCAAGAGTATCAAAGCGTCTTATAACGCGCATACCGTCCGGGAAAAGCAAATAGAAATCAGGTTTGTAACTATCCTGAATCAGACATTTGTATCCAATTATCGGAATACGTATATACCGAATTGCGTTCGGACGGTGCGACCGCGCGTCGAAGGAGAAACCAAAACATGACACTCAAAGAAACAGTCAGCGCGAAGCTGTCCGAAACGCGAGCCGTAAGTCCCGTTATCGGCGTTATCCTCATGGTCGCCATTACGGTCATTCTGGCGGCCGTCATCGGAACGTTCGTGATGGGTCTGGGGAACAACGTGAGCAAGAATGCACAAGCAGGTGTGTCGTTCGACCAGGTAAATGACACACAGGTTGATGTTCAATTGACTTCGTTGGGGAACGTCCAAGACGCCGCTAACTTCTCGATAAAATCCAGTGGTTGTGGTGACGACGGTTCGCCATTCACTGAAGTCGGTGATGTTGCATCTGTCACCGGTTGTAACGGGAGTGGCGACAAAATCACAGTCGTTGCAGAAATCAACGGAAATGAGAACGTCGTTGCTACGTACGAACTGAACTAGATCTCTCCCAATTCTATCGTCCTTATTTGAGCCAACTGTGTTTCCAGAAGACACATTTTAGTCACTGAGATAATTGCCTTTCTCACAATTATCTGATTTCACAGTACACAAAAGGATGGAAACAAATCGAACCCTGCTGGGGTAGGGTAGGGGTGTTGGCAATCGATTTGTCGCGGGTCTCTCCGCCCGCATTTCTTCGGAGGAGGTACAGTGTAAAAGTTGTACGCCTTATCCGGGGTGAAAGTGAACGAGCGGGACTGAGGATGTGATACGCCACTGCTAGGAACTGCCACCCATCCCGTCGGACGTTGCGAGCGCGATTCCGGCATCTTTTACTGATGGACTGAATACCCCCATCATGGACCAGTTGAAGGAGTCGCTTTTGGAAGCCCCGATCATCGAGAAAGACGGCTATCATTACTTCGTCCATCCCATCAGCGACGGGATTCCGATGCTCGAACCGACGCTTCTGCGCGAAATCGTCATCAAGATCATCCGCAAGGCGGACTTGGAGAACGTCGATAAAATCGTCACCCCCGCCGCGATGGGGATTCACATCTCGACCGCCGTGTCGCTGATGACCGACATCCCGCTGGTGGTCATCCGCAAGCGTCAGTACGGACTCGACGGGGAAGTCTCGCTGTCCCAGCAGACGGGCTACTCGGAGAACGAGATGTTCATCAACAACGTGGACGAGGGCGACCGCGTGCTGCTGCTGGACGACGTGCTCAGCACGGGCGGAACAATGAAGGCCGTGACTCAGGCACTCGAATACATCGGCGCGGACGTTGTGGACGTGTGTGCCGTCATCAAGAAGGTGGGTGCGAACGAGTTGGACGACACCGACTACCAGGTGAAGACGCTCATCAACGTGGACGTACAAGACGGAGAAGTCGTCATCATCGACGAACACGGCGACGGATAACATGTTCTCCCGCCAGTTCCTCTCGATGGTTTCGACGACGACGCTCGTGATTGGCGCGTTGCTCGTGGGCGACGCCATCCACGGGTCGGTCGTGCTGGGGACGTACGGAGTGACGTCGCCCGCGTTCGTCCTTCGGGTACTTCCCGGTCTCGCGTTCATCTGGCTGGGATACACCCTGCGCGAGCACCACGAGAAGTTTCTCAACTCGTACTTCGCGGGGCGGGAGGCGGCGGCGAGACCCGACGACGGTGGAGAGGAGTTCGACGAGCGGATGTCCCCGCTCTCGGACGAGAGCATGGCGAACCTCGAAGCCCGCGAGCGGGAACGAGATAAAAGCGAGTGAACTCATTGCAGAACGTTTATGCTTGTGCCCCATTAGCACAAACCATGGCGTTGAAGACTAGCGTCCCGAAGTCGTTGCGTGGTCCAATTGGGCTACTGTCGATAATCGTCGCTCTGCTCGGAGCCGTTATCGGCTACATCTTCCTCCTGTTCGGGGTATCGCTGTATTTCCAACTGGTTCCGCAAATGAACGAGACGATGACGCAGAGCGAATCGCTCGTCGTCATCGTGACCGGTATCGTCGTCTTCGCAGTCGGCTACGCTGGCTGGCGTGGATTCCACTACTTCGCGTACTAACGAACGTATGGATATTCGAAACCATCCTGATTCCCCCGACTTCGAGGACCTCCAAGACCTCCTCATCGAACCCGTTTCGCGGTCCGAAATCGAAGCACGTCGAGACGACGGCGACGTACTCGTCGAGGACAACGTTCGGGAACGAGAGGACCTAAACGTCGTCGCGTACCTCAGCGGTGACCCGGACGCTGCCGAGACTGACAACATCGGCGTTCCGCTGTATCGACTCGTCCAACTGTTCGGCACACCACAACTGCCCGAACTACAAGCTGGCGAAGATATCAGCGGCCGGATGGATTCTACGTTCAAATATCTCTTTCGGGTGACGCATAAGGGGACGCCCGGTGAACTACCGACGGAGTGGCTCATGACGATTCACGATTCACACGTCAGGTTCGCTGCCAGCGTCGCCGAATGGCGGGATGCGGAGACCGAATTCACCGCCGACTCGAAACTCGCGCTGACGACCTACGCGCTCGCCCTCGAACTCGTCCTCGAACCGGTCGAGTGCGTCTACGAGGGCTTGCGCTTCTGAACCATCATGGACGACCTCGGAAATCGGCTCTTTTACTGGATGTCCGACGAGGCCAACCTATCGTTGCTGTTGTTCCTCGTCGTCGCACTGCTTGGGGGGTCGAGTCTCGTCCTGTTCGTCGTCTCACGTCAGCGGTCGGCAACGCAGTTGGAGTTCGTTCTCCTCGTCTCCGCGATGGTCGTCATGTTCTACATGACGCTTCGCAACAGCACGTTCTAACGGGTCAGAACGTGCATGATTGCGAACACGAGCGCTATCGAGCCGACGAGTAGTCCCGCAAACACCGGAATGATGGCACCGTAGGAGTACAGCCCGTACCAGTGTCCGGCGTACGTTAACACGATGAACGACGGAACGGAGAGGATGAAAAAGAGCGACGAGAGGTAACTGGCTAACGTCGGGTCGTCGCCGTGTTTTGCGAAGGTACCCCGCTCACGAACTAAACGCTCCCGGGTTGGTACGTCTTTCGACACGAACGCACCTACCGATGGACGGGACAAAACCCTCACGGTTTCACGTTGACACGTACGCACCGACCGTCAACGCGGAGAGATACGCACCGAGATACACCGCACCGTAGACGATGATCGCGGCGACGACGGCTGTTCCCGTCAGTTTCGGAAGCAGGATGTCACGAGCGCCGGACGTGTACGGTAGAAGCCAAAGCGGTGCGACCCACGACCCGACCAAGGTAATAGCCCCGACGAAGAATCCCACGAGTCCGACACGAATGCTTTCGTGCAGATCGTACGCCACGAGATGAGCGAATACGCCCGAAAGGGCGAGCGGGACGAGGACGAACACGGGGTCTATCGAAACCGCCATCAAGTCCGCTAAGCTGTACGTGAAAGCGGCCATCCCACCGATGACACCGACGGTCACGCTTTTTCCGAGGAACGCGAGCCGTCGCCGATAGACGCTTCCGTGGCGGCGGTCAGTCGTCCATCCGTTGGTTTCCGTCTCGGAGTTCCCGCTCGTTTCCGTCTCCGTCATCGCTCCGTCCCTCCGGTGTGGACCGAAACGTGTATTCCCTTCTCCCCGATTCTCCCGCGGAGGTTGCCGGAAAACGTCGCGGAGCCGGAGCGTATCGCTCGTTTCGCCCGTGCAGTGCGGTCGGGATTCAGACCGACTTCGACCTGTAACGTTACCGTCCCCTTCGCGGGAACGGTCGTCTCACCGAACGGTGTCGTCGTCCCGTCCGTCAACTGCGTCTCACCGTCGTAGACGTGTATCAAGCCGCTGTAAAACACGATATCCCGTCGCGTCGGGTTGTGAATGGTGAGCGTCGTCGTGAGGTGCTGTCCACCGTCGGTCACGGTCGCCCCCGATGTCGTTACGTCGACGGAACCGATGTTCATCGCTGCGATGTGTCCTACCATGGTCGGGACGAACAACCACGCCGTAACGAGGGCGGTGAGAAGGACGGCAGCCACGAGGAGGGGCCGCTCCGGTCGAAGTGCGGAGCGAGCGGTTGGATTTGACATTAGATAGCACTTGGTATGAATGTCATTGCCGTAAGGGTTTCCGTTTCTAACAAAAAAGAGTCGGAACGAAATTCCGAACGTCAGTCCGAGGCGTCCGGTGCAATCGCCTCTCTGTTCGACGCCGACGAATCGTAGAGGTGGCACGCGGTCGTCTGCTCTCCAGACTGGCGAAGTTCCGGGGAGCTTCGTTCACAAATCGAGCTAAACTTCCGGTTGAGTTGCTCCATTGCGTCCTTCTCGTTACCGTCGAGGAGGTCACGCGTGGCCGAACGAAGCGCGTTTTCTGCCTGTTTCGGTATGTCGAGCGAATCGACATCTACCGTTCCCATTCGCTCGCCATCGGCTTGATGTTCTTCGGGAAGTTCGAGCGAGAGACCGGTTTCGAGGACGGCATCGACCGCCGACCGTTGATCCGCGTGACCCTCAGCGATATCCTCGACTTCGAGATCACCCGTCTGAACGCGGCGTTTGAAGTTGAATCCACGCCGGAACGCATCCTGACTTCCCGACCAGTCCTCGGGCGGGATGATGTTCGCACACCGGGGATGGAATTTGCATCCGGACGGTGGATTCCGCGGGTTTGGAACCTCGCCGGTGACGTTCGCCCGTCGTCGCTGTGCACCGGGTTCGATTTCCGGCACCGCGTCGAACAGCGCCTCCGTGTAGGGGTGTTTCGGGTCGTTCACCACGTCGTCGGTCGGCCCCTGCTCGACGATATTCCCGAGATACATGATGGCGGTGCGGTCACACATGTATCGAATCAGCGAGAGGTCGTGACTGATGAACACGTACGTCAACCCGTACTCGTCCTGCAACTCCTTCATCAGGTTCAACACGCCCGCGCGAATCGACACGTCGAGCATCGAGACGGGCTCGTCACAGACGATGAAGTCGGGGTTCACGACCAGCGCACGCGCGATAGCGACCCGTTGGCGCTCACCGCCGGATAGCTCCTTCGGGAACTCGTTCAGATACGCCTCGGCAGGGGACAGACCAACGTCGTTTAGCACCTGAATGACCTGCTCACGTCGGTCTTGGTAGCCGTCGCCGATGTCGTTTATCTTGAGCGGCTCGACGACCGACTGGAACACCGTCATCCGTGGGTTCAGGCTCTCGAAGGGGTCCTGAAAGATCATCTGTACGCGCTGTCGGAACTCCTGTTGGTCCTCACGGAGCAGTTCGGACATGTCGCGTCCGTCGAACAGAATCCTCCCGCTCGTCGGCTCGTACAGTTTGACCAACAGCTTCCCGAGCGTGGTCTTCCCACACCCGGATTCGCCCGCGATACCCATGATATCGCCCTTGTTGATGGTCAGGTCGACGTCCTGAACCGCCCGAACCGGCTGTGCCTCGCGTCCGAGTAGTTGGTCGATTGCGCTCTGCGACAGGTCGAACAACTTCGAGACGTTCTGTATCTCTACTAGTGAGTCTGCGTCGTTTGTTGCCATTTTTCCTCCTTGCGTGCCTCAGTGCGCATCGTTTCGAGTTCGTCAACGCGGTAGCACGCCGACCGGTGGGTGTGCGGCGAACTCGCCTCGGTTCGTTTTCCCGTTTCGGCCTGCTCGGCGTCGTACATCGGCGGGTGGCTCGTATGACACTCGTCCACGACGAACGGACATCGCGGTGCGAACCGACAGCCATCGCTCGGGTCGAGCAGCGTCGGCGGCGACCCGGGAATCGAGATGAGGTTTTGGTCTACCTCTTCGACCGTCGGGAACGAGTTCTTCAGCCCGAGCGTGTACGGGTTTGCCGAATCGACGAGAACGTCCTGCATCGGGCCGCTCTCCATCATCTTTCCGCCGTACATGACCGCGAGTTTGTCGCAAATCTCGGCCATGACGCTGACGTCGTGGCTGACGACGAGAATGGCGACGTCGAACTCCTCTTGGAGTTCCTCTAGCTCCTCCAAGATACGGTCTTGGATGATGACGTCGAGCGCCGTCGTCGGCTCGTCCGCGATGAGCATGTCCGGGTTACACGCCATCGCCATGGCGATGACGGCGCGCTGTTTCATCCCACCGCTGTACTGATGGGCGTAGTCGTCCGCCCGGTCGGGGTCGATACCGACTCGCTCGATGAGATCACGTGCACGTTCGTGTGCCTTTTCGGGTGGGGTATCCGGTTCGTGACGCAGGATGGCTTCGACGATCTGATCGCCGACTTTGTACACCGGGTTGAGCGCGTTCATCGCGCTCTGTGGAATCAGCGCGATATTTCGCCAGCGCACATCCCGAATCTGTTGGTTGTCGAGCTGTGCGAGGTCGGTCATTCCGTCCGCACGCACGGGATACCGGTCGTCGTCGATGATTTCCCGACGTACGTTGCCGTGTTCGTCCTCCCACTCGGGAAGCGTACCGTCGAACCACACCTCGCCGCTTTCGATGTACCCGTTCGAGTCGAGCAGGTGCATCAGCGACTTCGCCAGCGTGGTCTTCCCACAGCCCGATTCGCCGACGAGACCGTACGTCTCGCCGTGTTCGACACTGAAGCTAACGCCGTCGACAGCGTGAACTTGCTTGTCACCGGCGTCGTAGCGAACACACAAATCATTTACTTCTAGTAATGACATGGTTTACTCCTGTGGATTAGCGAGGTCCTCCACCGAGAATCCGATGAAGTAGAACGCTGCCGCGATAGAGGTAATCGCCAGCCCCGGCGGGATGAGCCACCACGGTGCGTCGAAGACGTACCCCTTTGATTTGACATTCTGAATCATGATTCCCCACGAGTTGTTCGTGAAGTCGCCCAGACCGAGATACGCGAGCGAGGCCTGTGCGATAATCGCCCCCGCCGCGTCCTGTGCGAGGAAGACGAACGCGAGGGGAATAACGTTCGGAAGGATGTGCCGGAACACGATTCGCGTGTCGCTCGCACCCGCGACTCGTGCCGACTCGACGTACGCCCGTTCCTTGAGCGACAGGGTTTCCCCGCGAATGAGGATGCAGTTGTTGAGCCACGACGTAATCGCGATACCGAGGATGATGTTCGTCTGGCTGACGCCGCGGATAGAAACGAGGACGATGAGGAACGGAAGGAACGGCATTCCGTACATCACGTCCACGATGCGTTGAATGGTCTCGTCGATCCACGTATTCCCGTAAAATCCGCTGATGAGTCCGAGCGGAACGCCGACGAGACTGGAGAGGATTCCGGCCGCAAACCCGATGTAGAGTGCGTCTTTCGCGGCGTACACCAGTAGGGAGAATACCCCTTGACCAGTGCTGTTCGTCCCAAGGGGGATGAAGGCAGGATCACCGAACGCGGGTGGATGTGGGAACTGTTGGCTCTGCTGGAGCGTCAGGCGGGCGTACGGGTCGTTTCCGACGAAGAGGCGCCAAGATGGATTGTGCGGCGCGAACACCGACGGAAACAGCGCCCAGAGAACGTAGACGACGAGGATGAAGAGCCCGATAACCCCCATCTTGTGGTGGGTATACCGACTCCATCCTCGTTTGAAGCGTTCGATCCGCGGTTCCCATCGCTCTTTGAGCGTGTTCGTTGCTGAAGCGTTTTCGGATTGTGTTGACATTCGTTATTCTCCTCCAAACTTGATCCGCGGGTCGAGGAAGGTGTATGCGATGTCCGTGACAAGTCGCATCGTGATTATCATGACGGCGAGCAGGAAGAACGCCGCCTGCGTGATCGGATAATCCTGCGCGAAGACCGCGCTGACCAGCATATCCCCGATACCGGGCCAGCTGAACACCTGCTCGATGATGACGCTGCCGTCCACGAGGAACGCGAGACCGACGATGGCCTGCGTCGCAACCGGAATCAACGCGTTCCGAGCCGCGTGCTTCATCAGTACGGTCCGCTCACTGAGACCCTTCGCCCGGGCGAGGAAGACGTAATCCTCCCCGGTGACGTTGTTCATCGACGGTCGCATGACGAGCATCGACCCGACCCACCCGACGAACGCGATGCTGAATAGCGGAAGCGCGATGTGGTGTAAGATGCTTCCCATCGCCACCATTGGTGTCCAATCTTGTATCCCGAACTGATCGACCATGTACGCGCTCTTCAACCACTGCAGCTTGTAGTCGAACAGCCAGATGAAGAGCCACGAGATCCAGAACGCGGGCATGGAGTACATCGTGAGCCCCGACGTGTAGATGAACTTGTCCTTGTTCGTGCCTCGCCACCAACCCAGATACATGCCGACGAGCGGGCCGACCGTGTACGAGATGACGAATCCGGCACCGAACAGGATGATCGTCCGCGGGAACCGTCGAATGATGATGTCCCAGACCGGAACCTGCTTGGTCGGCGACCGGCCGAAGTTACCGGTTTGGTAGTTTATCATGAAGTCCACGTACTGACGCCACAGCGGTTCGTTGAGTCCCCACTGCTCCTGAAGCCGTGCGATCTGTGCCGGTTTCATCTCAGGCGTGATCATCTGCGAGATGAACGTCCCCGGCATGCTCCGGATGAGCACGAACAAAATCGTCATTATGACGAGCAACGTCAGATAGGAGACTATCAGCCGCTTTGCGAGATAACGGGTGCTAATCCTTGTCATATTTTGTCATCCGTTGATTTCGGTATGCTGTTTACCATATCGTTTACTCTTGCGTATCTATGCCATGCATGGCACACATTCATTATCAATGTAGTGATTCTCGTATCGACTGCGTATCAAATTCAACCACCACTTTCCCGACCTATACCGCAAAAAACCACCGTCGAGAGTCGAAGACGGGGTTACTTCTTCAGGTTCTCTTTGAGGTAGATGCTACTGTACTCGTAATCCCAGTTTGCGTATCCGGGGTCGACGATGTTCTCGACGAAACCGTCGAACTTCTTCGAGTTGACCGGCCAGCGGTATTTCTCGTAGTCACGAAGCATGTACGGCATGTCGAGGTAGATCTTCTCCATCGCCTTCGCGTACTTCTTCGAGCGTTTCTCGGGGTCGGTTTCGCTGTACGCGTCGGAGAGAAGCTTGTCGGAGCTGCCGCCCGAGACGCCGTATCCCGTGGAGTTGTACGCGAATTTCTCCGTATCCTCTCCGGCGTTGTCGGAGTGGAAGAACGAGTGGAGCGACGTCCCGTAGGGGCTGGTTCCGCCCCAACCCATCGGGTACACGTCGAACTCCTCGGTTTCGTACACTCTTCCGGTCATGGTGTTGAACGCGACAGGTTCGGTCTTGACCGGAATACCGACCTGTTGCATGTTCTTTTTCCACTGTTCGATGGCTTTGGCCTCTTGTGGTTGTTCGTTCGGCGGGTCGATGAAGAGGGTGATGGCGTCGCCGTCCATCATCTCCGGGATGGTCTTTCCATCCACACGGATTTCTTTGTCCACCTCTACCTTCGCGTTTTTGAGGTTCTTGGACTTGATGGAGCCGAACGTGTAGTTGTACTTCGCCTTCGACTGGCTGGCATTGACTCCCGAGAACGTCCCCGGGAAGTCCTTCCCGACGTAGGTCCCCTTCGAGCCGTCGATAACGGTCCCATCCGTCAGGAATTTTCGAATTTCTTCGACTTTGGGTTGTTTGCTACCCTTCTTTCCGCGGAAGTCGAACGCGTTCGTCCGCGGGTCCGTGAGGAGTTCGCCGTCGTAGACCGTCTCCGGTCGAACGCCTTTATAACCCGGCGACTGGGCGTAGTCGCCTTTGATGACGTAGCCGCCCTTGAGCGTCTGCACCCAGAACACGTCGTCGTATAGGAACGACATCGCTTGTCGGAGCGCCACGTCGTCGAGCGGGGCGCGACGACAGTTGAAACCGTAGTAGGAGAAACCACTGTCGTACCCTTTTACGAGCCCCTTGTCGTCCGCTTTCTTGACTTGAGAGATTTTCGAAGTCTGGAGACTTCCGTAGTGGGTATCGACCTTGCCGTTCAGGAACGCTTGCGTGAGCGGCGACGTTCCGCCGTACACCTTGAAGTTCACGCCGTCGAGGAACGGACCGCCGTGGATGAGCGTGTCGTGCTCTTTGATCCAGTCGAGTTTGTTGAGCGCGTAGGTGTTCTCGATGTAATCGCGGCGGAACTTGACCTGCATCGAGGTGTCCGGGTTCCACTGGACGAGTTTACCCGGCCCGGTTCCGACGGGACCTTCTTCATTTTCCGTCGTCGGGTCGTAGTTCTTGTAATCGACGCCTTCCCACTTGTGCTTGGGAATGATCGGTGGCGCGCCGAGGACGTCCGCGTCCCACGTACCAACCTGTCGAGACAGTTTGAGGTGGAAGTCCCAGTCGTTTTTCGCCTCCTCGATCTTCTCGTAATCGTTCCAAACCGAGTACTGTCCCGGTTCGTTGTCGAGTTGGAACTGGAAGGAGTACAGGATGTCCTCCATCTTGAACTTCTCACCGTCGTTCCACTCGAGGCCGTCCTTTCGGGCGTTGAAGTAAACATCCGGTTTGTCCTTACCGGTGTTTTTAATGGTCCAGTCGGTGAAGACGCTCGGCTTAACCTCGAACGTCACGGGGTCTTGACTGACACCGTAGTTGTAAACCGGGGCGAGAGCGACCGCAGAGTACACGCTGCCTGCCAGCATGATGTTCGGGCTGTCCGGCGCTTCGGCCATCCCGTATCGAAGCGTTCCACCGGGTTCGATGTCGTCAGGGCTGAGCGAGTTCGTACTCGGCGCTTCTGTTGTCGTGTTCTCGTCACCGCCGTCGTCAGACGTCTTCTCGTCGTTCGTGTCACCATTTCCGGAACAGCCCGCAAGGGAGAGAGCAACTGCACCGGCCCCACTCGCCTTCAGAAAGTTCCTTCGGCTGTCGTCTGCACCACTCGGGTTGCGTCGCCGTGGCATACCAAAGACTTGTAGAAGATGTATTTAAAGTTACTGATTGGCAGAAGGTTTTAGTTTTCCGAGCTTCATAGAGTCTAAAAACCCCGCAAAACTAGTCACTATCTTTCTTGCAAAAGAATCGTTATAGTATTGATTCAACCAGACTAGTCGCTTGTCGCTTGCCGAGCGAGCATCCCATAATATATCGTCCCGGCAACTGCCGTCGACCCCAAGAGGAGGTGTGAATCGGACGACAGCATCCCGGGATTGTTCCGCGTCCAAGCGATGCTAAGCCCGGACCAAAGGCTGGCGACGAAGAATCCCGCAGCCAATAACCACAGTCCCGTCGACTTTCGACCGGAACGAAGGGCGACGATAGCAGTTACCATGACGCCGCCGGCCATCACCGCCAGTACGCTACGCGTGCCAATCATCTCGTGTCAACTGGGAACGAATCGGGTATAAATCACGCGCTTTCGTCGGCAGATTACTCGATACCGAGCGCGGACAGGAGCGCCACCGCCGCCGCATGCGACGACCCCGGGCCGCGTCCGGTCAACAAGTCGCCGTCGGTCTGTACGCTCGTCTCGGCGTCGAGTTCCGCGTCCCACGTTCCGCCCGCCGCTTTCACTTCGTCCTCGACCCAGTACGGGAGTTTCCGACCGTCGGGCATGCAATCGTCATCGTCCACGATTCCCTCCTCCCATTCGTTCGGGAACCCGGTGACGGAACGTCCGTCCACGAGGAACCCACCGTCGCTGTCGCGGGTGAACGCCAACAGTCCGACTGCGTGACAGACGACGAGTGCTTTCTTGTCCCCGGTTTCCACCGCGTCGCGGAGCAATGTCCGGGCGTGCTTGTCCTGATTTACGTCCCACTCCGTTCCGTGCCCGCCGGGGAACACGACGGCATCGTAGTCGTCGGCGCTCGTCGTCGCCAACGGCACCGGGTTTTGAAGCCGAGGATCGGATTCGTTCGTTTCACGAACCCGTTCCGCCGTTTCCTCGCCGACGTTTTCCGGGTCGATGGATCGTTCGTCCACGACCGGCTTGCCGCCGCTCGGAGTTGCGACCGTTATTTCGACACCGGCCTCGTCCAGCGTCTGCAGCGGTTCGATACATTCCTCGCCCCAATATCCCTCTTCGCTCACCACGAACAATGCGGATGGCATGGACGGTACTACCGGGGCGGGACGAATAAGTCGGATGGCACCGGCCGATTTTGAGGGAAATCGACGAAATTGGCCGGTTGAGAACCTCTCAGTGCGAAATAACGAAGCTAATCGGAGTAGTGACGAACAGGTTGGCACCACCGCTGACCGAGACTAAATATCACTACTGTCGTAGACGAGTCGTCTGAAAATAGCGGGAGGTAGATTTGAACTACCGATCTGCGGGTTATGAGCCCGCCGGAATCTCCTGGCTATCCCATCCCGCTACCAGTTTGTACTGCCGTCGCCTAGTTAAGGGTTATGATTCGGCCGCCCTATGTGATTTCGTACCGCGACTACACTCCGAAAAACACATGTTTAACAATGAACAAGACCACAAGAAGTATATCACTGCAGTGCCCGAACTGACTCGAATATGGAGTTCTTGCTCGTTGCGTTCTGGCTAGTCCTCTACTACGTTCTCGCTCTTGCAGGGCTACCGGTCACAGCGGCACTCTTTCGACTATTTCCCGACCGGGGTGCGACGTTCGCACTCCCCGTGAGCCTCTCCGTCATGACGATTGTGACGTACTGGCTCGGTCAGTTCGTTTTCAGCGGTATCACGGTTCTCGTCGCGGTCGTAGTGCTCGCTTCGCTCTCCGTATTGCTGACACGGCGTGCGGTCGAAATCGACCTGCAGGGATATGCGGAAGCGATGGTAGTGTTCACCGTCGCCTTCTGTTTTCTCGTCGGAGTTCGTGCCATCGACCCGGGAATAATCGCGACCGGCGGCGAGAAATTCCTCGACTTCGGTCTCTTGCGGTCTATCATGCGATCGCCCGCGCTCCCCCCGAAGACATGTGGTTCGCGGGTGAGCCCATTCGGTATTACTACGGCGGCCACCTCATCGCCGCGATTCTGACGAAACTTTCGGGAACGCCGCCCCGCTACAGCTACAACCTCGCACTCGCGGGGTTTTACGGCATGCTCATCACCACCGCCTACGGGTTGGCGGGTGCGATAGCCGAGCGACACGGAACGCCTCGCCGCCTCGCTGCCGCCTCTGCCGCCTTTCTCGTCGGATTCGCCGGAAACCTGTTCACTCCGATGCGCTTGCTCGCGGGGAGTTTCCCCCGCTCGCTCCTCGAGGCCATCGCCAAACCGTTAGAGATGAATCCGTCCGCGGTTCCGCTCGCCCCCACCGACTTCTACTATTGGGAAGCCAGCCGCGTGATGGTCGATACGATAAACGAGTTTCCCTTCTTTGCGTACCTGAACGGCGACCTTCACGCCCACATGATGGGACAACCGTTTCTGTTGTTCGTCGCGGCACTCGGCTACGCCGTCTACCGTTCCGACGCCCGATGGCGGCGACTCCTCGTCTTCGGTGTGCTTCCGCCCGTCGTCGCATTCGTGAGCACCATCAGCTTCTGGAGTTTCCCGACCGCGCTCGGGGTCGTCTGGCTCTCGCTCGTGTTCGCGGAAACCCACCCGGCGACCCTCGTTCCGGGCGGTGAACGACTAGTCGCCGTGACCGAACGGTCGCCGTTCGCCGACGAACTCGGCCGTATCGCGATTTCGTTGGTCATCGTCACCGCCGTCGGTTGTCTCTCCCTCGTCTGGGCGGCACCGTTCGTCGTCAACGTGCTGTTCGGGACGGCGGGCACGCGCGGTCTCGGCTTTCTCCCCGACCGGAGTAGCGCCGTCGAGTTGCTCATCGTTCACGGCATGTTCCTCGGTCTGTTCGCGTTGTACCTCGCGACCAATACGCGGTGGCGACGTCGGACCGTCACACGTGCGGGAGCGCTCGTCATCCTACTCGCCCTCCTGAGTTGGCAAGGAGGCGTCGCAGCCCTGTTGCTGGTCGCACCGCTCCTCGTTGGCGGGTGGCTACTGCTTCGCCTCGACGACGGCTTCGGCTTCGAAACGGTGCTGTTGGTGGCCGGTGCGGGCCTCGTCCTGCTCGTGGAGTTCGTCTACGTGAAGGACAACGCCATCCCCGGCCGGTTCAACACGGTGTTCAAGGTGTACATGCAGGTGTGGGTCCTCTGGGCTGTCGCTGGCGGCGTCGCACTGTCCCGACTGCTCGCGGGTGCCATACCGACCGTCCCCACCGTTCACGAAGGACACGTTCCGCCGTCACTCCGCCAGGGCATCGCAATCGTTGCCGCACTTCTCGTGCTGTCCACGTCCGTGTATGGCGTCTTCGGCCTCGGCGAGCATATCGCGTCGGATAATCCAGTCCACCGTGCCGACGACCCAACACTCGACGGACTGGCGTTCGTCTCGACGGTCCATCCGGGCGAGGCGGGTGCGATAGAGTGGCTCGACGCGAGGGACGGACGTCCGCACATCGTTTCCGCACCCGGTGACCCCTACGTCTGGGGAAGCCCCGCGTCCTCGCTCACCGGTCTTCCGACCGTCGTCGGGTGGTATCAGGAGCGGATTTACCGCGGTAATTCGGCCTACGCCGAACGAAAACAGGACGTCGAGCTGATGTTCAGCCCGAACACGGCGTGGACAACCCGCGCCGAAAAACTCGACCGATACGACGTTCGGTACATCTACTACGGCCCGCGGGAGCGAAATCGATACGGTCGAACGGCGTTCAACCGATTCCCCGGCATCCAGCGAGTGTACCGCTCCGGGTCAGTTTCGATTTACCGCGTCAACCAGACGGTTATCGAAGCGCAAGTCGACGAAGCGAATTAGTCGAGCGAGAGGCCCGGATGCCAGCGGTCCACACCGGCTTCCGCTTTCATCTCGTCCATTCGGGCCAGTAGTTTCACCGCGAGGCTAGCCGTCTCCGCGGCGCGGTGTTCTCCCTCGGTTCTGAACTCGCCCGTCTCGCGGTTCGCGTACACCGAACAGACGGCACCCGCGCGGAGGCCGTAGACGTTCGCAATCGTCAGAATCGCGCTCGCTTCCATCTCGATGTTCTTGACGTTCGCGGCTTTTAGGTGGGACACCAACTCGTCGCCGCCTTCCGCGAGGAAGCCCTCGAAACCGGGGCGACCCTGCCCCGCGTAGAAACTGTCCGCGCTCATCGTGATCCCGGTGTGGTAGTCGTAATCGAGTCGCTCCGCGGCGGCGACCAGCGCCGCGACGACCTCGTAGTCCGCGACCGCCGGGTAATCCTCGCGGACGTACTCGTCGCTCGTCCCCTCCTGTCTAACGCCACCCGTCGTGATCACGAGGTCGCCGACGTCCATCTCCGGTTGAATCGCGCCGCACGACCCGACGCGAATGAACGTATCGGCGCCGATTCGCGCCAGTTCCTCGACGGCGATGGCGGCCGAGGGACTGCCGATACCGGTTGACGTGACGCTGATTGGCGTCCCGTCGTAGTCGCCCGTCACGGTCCGGTACTCGCGGTGGAACGCCTTCTCGTCCGCCGAGTCCCAGAACTGCGTTATCTTCTCGACGCGCTCCGGATTGCCAGGGAGAAGAACGGCGTTCGCAACGTCGTCTTCCCCGACTTCGATGTGATACTGCACGTCCGCGTTCGGGTCTTCGCTGTCTTCCATACCACCCACGTTTGGCGCCGCGAAAATAGGTGCTTCGCGTTTCGGGCGGCGAGATTCCCACCGTCCCCCGTTGCCGTCACCCCTCCCATTCCCTTTCCGACGTGTCTTTCGCCCTCAGCCCAGCATGTCTTCGGTTATCGTGTCCGGAAGCAACTCGCCGAGCGTGTACTCCGTCACGTCGTCACCGTGGTCACAGACGACCACCAAGTCGTCGTCACAGAACTCCGCGAGCGTCTGTCGGCACATCCCGCAGGGCGTCACGCCATCCCGGCGTGCGGAACTGACCGCTAAGCGGTCGAATTCACGGTGGCCCGATTTTATCGCCTCGGCGATGGCGACCTCCTCCGCGTGGAGCGAGTTGCTGAAGTTCGCGTTTTCGATATTACAACCCACGTAGACGGTACCGTCCGCCGTTCGAAGCGCCGCTCCGACGGGGTACTCCGAATACGGAACGTGCGCTCGGTCCTGAATCTCGCGTGCCTGCTCGACGAGTTCGTCCATGGAGGACGTGCGGTTCCGGGCGTCAAATAACAACCGACAGCCGAGTCTTTTTATACTAAGACGGGACCAAGCCCGTCGTGTTTCGCCGCCTCGTCTCTCTCGTCCGCGCCCTGCTCGGCACCACACCGAGCGCCGTCTCTGTACGGAGGTATCGAACCGGAATCAACCGACGACGAGAAACGGAACGGCTTCGAAACGAACACCGTAAAAAATCGGTCGTGGCGAACGACCGGCCGCCGCCTCACTCCTCGCCGGATTCGTAGGGTTCGCCCGCGGCGTCCGGGGTTCGCGTGTGTCCGACGAACACCAGCACGATGATGACCGTCACGTACGGGATGACGCCGATGAGTTCCCTCGGAACGCTGAAACCGACCTGCTGGAGTCGCAACTGAAGCGCGTCGAGGCTCGCGAAGAGGAACGACGCGCCGAACGCCCCGAGCGGGTTGTAGTTCCCGAACAGGTAGGCGGTGATGCCGATCCAGCCGCGGCCATCGACCATCGTGGCACCGCTCCCGTTGAACAGTCCCGCCTGTCCGAGCGACAGCCCAGCGCCGCCAATTCCGGCGAGCGTACCGGAAATGAGCACGCTCGCGTAGCGAACGCGATGGACGTCGACGCCGACCGTATCGAGCGCCATCGGGTTCTCTCCGCTGGCTTTCACCCAGCGGCCGAACGCCGTCTCGTTCAGCACGAACCACGTTAGCGGTACGGCGACGAGGAGCATGTACACCGTCGGATTCGCGTCGAAGAGGATCGGCCCGATTACGGGTATCTTCGCGAGAAGCGGGATACGCCAGTTCGAGAGCGTTCCGACGCTCGGACTGTTGATACCGCCCCACAGAATCTTGCTGGCGAACGGCGCGAGCCCCAACGCGATGAGCCAAACGGCGAGTCCCGCGATTATCTGGTCGGCCTTGAACTCGATACAGACGACAGCGAACAGGAGTGCGAAGAGCGCGCTCGCAAGTACTGCCGCGAAGAACCCGAGCCAGAGCGTCGTCTGTGTCGCGCTTCCCGACCCGGCCAGCGCGTTCGCGACCGCGACGCCGGTGAACGCCGAGATGATGAGGTGGCCTTCGAGCCCGATGTTGATGACGCCGCTCTTCTCGGCGAAGATACCGCCGAGTGCGGCGAAACCGATGGGAACGGTGAATCGGAGCGCCGCGCTCACGTAGCTCGCGTTGATAGTACCGACGATTTTGCCGAGTGCGCTGTTCGGGAACACGAGACCGAGAACGGCGAGAACCGCCGCAATAGCGACGGATACCCCGGCGATTCGGAGCCGTTTATTCATCGTCCTCACCTCCCTCGATTCGGGACCCGCCATCCGCGGCGACGGCCCCCGACGGTTCCGGCGTCGTCACCCGTTTACCGATCATCCGGAAGAACTCCGGCATGGCGACGAACAGGATGATGAGCCCTCGCAAGACGCCGACGAGTTGTTTCGGAACGCCGAGCGCGAAGTCGATGGCGAGGCTTCCGCTCTTCAGCATGCCGAACAGCAGCGCCGCCAGCGGGACGCCAAGCGGGTTGTTGCCCGCGAGAATCGTCACCGTGATGCCGTCGAACCCGTAGGACGGGACTCCCTGTTGCCATCGACCGAGGATCATCAGGACGTAGACCGTCCCGCCGATACCGGCGATGGCACCGGAGAGCGCCATGCTCGACACCATCGTTCGCTTCGCGTCCACGCCGCCGTATTCGGCGGCTTCCGGCTGAATTCCGCTCGTCCTGAGGTCGTATCCGAACGCGGTTCGGTGCAACAGCAGGTAGATGCCGACCGCGAGCGCGAGTGCGCCGACGAGCACGAGTATCGAGAACGACGCCTGACTCGGGAACACGATGGGCGACAGCACCGCGGCTCCCGGGACCGGGCGCGTCTCGACGGTCTGGCTCGCCGGGTTCTTGAAGTACTCCGAGACGAGGACGAACGCGATGCCCGTCGCAACGAAGTTGAGCATGATGGTCGTGATGACCTCGTTCGCGTCCGCGTACGCCTTCATCGCCCCCGGAATCGCGCCGTACGCGCCACCGACGAGCGCCCCGACGACCAAGCCGAACGGAATGAGGATGAGACTGCCGACGAGTCCGCCCGGAACGTACGGAGCGACCCACAACACCGACAACGCTGACCCGAGTGCGCCGAGCACGAGCTGACCTTGCGTACCGATGTTGAACATCCCGGCACGGAACGCGACTGCGGCGGCCAGTCCCGCGAACAGGAGCATGCTCGTCTGCCGGAGCGTCACGGCGAGACTGAACTTATCGAGAACGAAGTCCGGCGGGAACAGAGTGGACGTCTGCGGGTTCGCGAACGACCCGACGAAGAGGTACTTGTACACCTGAATCGGGTTGTAACAGAACGACCCCGGTATCGGGAACTGGACGCCCCAGCCGCCGGTTCCCGGAATCGAAATGAGCACCTGCTGCGCGAGGAAGGGGTCGGAACAGGTCGCGACCCATCCCGAGATGAGAATGACGAACCCGCCGACGATGATGGACATGACGAGCGCCGCGAGACTGATGAGCACCCGCTCGACCGCGGACGCCTCGACGAGCCGGGAAAGACCCTGCTCCGCCCGATCTTGCCACGAACTCACTGTGCTTCACCTCGGAGACTCGGTGTGTCCGCCGGATGCTCGCCCGCCATCAGCAGGCCGAGTTCCTCTTCTGTCACACGGTCCGGGTCGACGACGTCCATGATTTCACCTTCGTACATGACTGCGAGTCGGTCCGAGAGCTGCTGTACTTCGTCGAGTTTCGAGGAGATGAGGACGATGGCCTTTCCTTCGGCCCGTAAATCGAGCAGTCGGTCGTGAATGAACTCGATACTACCGACGTCCACGCCGCGTGTTGGGTGGGCAGCGACGACGAGCGACGGGTCGCGGGCGAACTCCCGACCGACGATGAACTTCTGTTGGTTTCCGCCGGAGAGCGATTCCGCCGACGCGTCCGCGTCGGGCGGGCGAACGTCGTACTGTTCGATGATGTCCTCGGCGTGGGCTCGCGTGCCGTCCCAATCGATCCGCCCGTCGTGCGTGAACGGTTCCGAATGCTGGCTTCCGAGCAGCCCGTTCTCCACGAGGTCGAACTCCATGACCAAGCCCTGTTCGTGGCGGTCCTCGGGAACGTAGGCCATCCCGGCGTCGATTCGGTCACGACGGGACATCCCCGTGATGTCGCGCCCGTTGAACGAAATCGCACCTTCGTCCGGCGAGGCCAAGCCGGTGATGGCCTCGATGAGTTCGGATTGGCCGTTTCCGTCGACGCCCGCGATGCCGAACACCTCGCCCTCTCGGGCGACGACATCGACACCTGATACCTGTTCGACGCCGCGTTCGTCCGTTATTCGAAGTCCGGAAACGTTGAGCATCACGTCGCCCGGGTCGGCCGATTCCTTCTCGGTTTCGAGCAACACCTCGCGGCCGACCATGAGTTCCGCGAGTTCCTCGCGGGTTGTCCCCTCGGTATCGACCGAGCCGACGTTCTTCCCGTCCCTGAGGACGGTGATTTGGTCGGCGGCGTCCATGGCCTCGCCGAGCTTGTGCGTGATGAAGATGATGCTCTTTCCCTGTGCGGTGAGTTCGTCGAGCACCGTGAGCAGGTCCTCGATTTCCTGCGGCGTGAGCACCGCGGTCGGTTCGTCCAGGATGAGGACGTCCGCGCCGCGGTACAGCGCTTTCAGGATTTCGACGCGTTGCTGGACGCCGACGCTCACGTCTTCGACGAGCGCGTTCGGGTCCACGTCGAACCCGTACTGGTCGCTTAGCTCGCGCACCTCGCGTACGGCGCGGTCCCTGTCCATCGCCAATCCACCCCACTTTCGGGGTTCGTTTCCGAGAACGATGTTTTCGGCAATCGAGAGGGTATCCACCAGCATGAAGTGTTGGTGGATCATACCGATACCGCTCTCGATGGCGTCTCGCGGCGAGTCGAACTCGCGTGGCTGGCCGTCGACGACGACGCGCCCCTCCGTGGGCTCGTACAGACCGTAGAGCACGTTCATCAGCGTCGTCTTTCCGGCACCGTTCTCCCCTAAAAGTGCGTGAACCGACCCCGGTTCTATCGTCAAATCGACGTTATCGTTTGCGACGACACCCGGGAATCGTTTCGTAATGCCGTCGAGATGTACCGCCCGGCTCATTCTTAATCTGGATTTCCGTCCTACTTGTATAAGCGCGCGGGTTTGCGCTTACTTCTCGACCGTCGTCGGAACTTCGATGTCGCCGCTGATGATCGCTTCGCGGGACTCTTTGACCTTCGATTTCACGTCGTCGGGGATTTCCGACCCGAGGTCGGCGCCGTACACGGCCTCGATGCCGCCTTGCTCCAGGCCGAGAGTGTTGACTTTGCCGCCCTTGAATTCGCCGTCGATGACGTTCTTCGTGGAGCGGTAGACCGCCTCGTCCACCTTCTTCACCATGCTGGCGAGGATGACGTTGCTGAACTTCGCCGTCCCCTTGGCCTTCGACTGGTCGCTGTCCACACCGATGGCGAACCGACCCTTCTGGTTCGCGGCCTTGAAGACACCAGTTCCGGTACCACCAGCCGCGTGGTACACGATGTCCGCGCCGTTTTCGTACATCGAGAGCGCCGCTTCCTTCCCCTTCACGGGGTCGCTGTACGTGCCAGCGTACGCCGTCTTGACCTCGATGTCCTCGCTCGCGTGTGCGACACCGGCCTTGTAGCCTGCCTCGAACTTCTTGATGAGGGGAACCTCCTTGCCGCCGACGAAGCCGACGGTCTTCTTCCCGGACTTCGTGGAGCTTTTGCCCGCGCTGAAGTCCATCTGGGTCAGCTGTCCCGCGAGGTGGCCGACGAGGAACGACCCCTGTTGCTCCTTGAAGACGTAGTTGGCGACGTTCTTCACGAGGTCGCCGTTGTCCGTCTCCGCCACGCTGTCGACGAGCATGAAGTTCTGGTCGGGGTACTGTCCGGCGTTCTTGATGAGGGAGTTCGTCTGAACGTAGCCGATACAGCAGATGAGGTCGTAGTCCGGGCTGCTGGACTGGGCGAACTGGCGCTGGAGGCTCTCCACGTCGGTCGGGGAGTCGGGTTCCGCGTTCTGGAACTGAACGCCAAACTCCTTTTTCGCCTGCTTGATACCCATGTTCGCCATGTCGTTGAACGAGTTGTCGCCGAGGCCGCCCGTCGCGTAGACCATCCCGACGTTCGTGGTGTCCTCCCCGTCGCCGGAGCCACCGTCCGTTCCGTCGGTCGACGTGTTGTCGGTTCCGTCGTCGTTTCCGTCGCCGGAGCCACCGTCACTGGGGCTACTGATACACCCCGCGAGGCCAGCAATACCGAGCGCGCCGCCAGTTTTCATCAATGTTCGACGCCGTTTGTCAATGTTAGTCATCTATGCGTAACCAGACGGGTAATTTGTGATAAACGCGTCGCTTCACGTTTGAAAGGTCGAAAAATAACGGACAGGAGGCTATTGACGGTTACTTTTTTGCAGCGGATACGGCGTTCCCTACGACGTCTTTCGTCTCGGCGACGAGTTCGTCAACGGTCTCGCTCTCGGCGTAGATTCTGACGTACGGTTCGGTGCCGCTCGGTCGAACGAGCACCCACGAGCCATCTGCCCGTTCCGCACGGACCCCGTATTCTGTTTCGACGGTCGCGTCGGGGAACCGCTCGGGAATCGCCGTCTCGACGCGTTCCATCGTCTCGGTCTTCGCCGCGTCGGGGCAATCGACGCTCACCTTTCGATAGGGTCGTTCGGTCACGTCGGCCCGAAGCGCTTCCACACCACCGGCGTCCGCGATGAGTCGGGAGAGCACCGCCGCGCTCACCACGCCGTCTATCCAACCGCCGAACTGGGTGTGGATGTGTTTCCACGGTTCGGCGGCGAACACGACTTCGGTGCCGTCGTCGCCCTCTTCGAGGGCCGCCGCGATGCCCTCGTGAAGCGCACCGAGGCGCACGCGCTCGACGCGACCACCGGCCGCCCGGACGCGCTCGTCGATTCGCGCCGAGGCGTTCGGCGTCGTCACCACCACGGGGTCCTCGGCGTCGCTGGCGTGTGTGTAGTGTTCCGCGAGGAGTGCGACGACGGTATCCTCGTGCACGACGTCGCCGTCCGCGTTGACGAGGACGATACGGTCCGCGTCGCCGTCGTGGGCGAGGCCGAATTCGAAATCGTCCGAGGCGACGAACGAACGCAGGTCGGTCAACGTCTCGGGCGTCGGCTTGCTCGGTCGGCCGGGGAAATGACCGTCCACGTTCGCGTTGAGCGAGATGACGGTCGCTCCCAGCGCCCGAAGCACCTGTGGGGTCGCCACGCTCGCCATCCCGTTTCCGCAATCGACCGCGACGCGGACGCCGTTCAGCGGCGCACCGTACTCGCGTGCGTACTCAATAACCGCGTCCCGGTACGCGTCGAGAACGTTCTCGTTGGTGCTCTTTCCCCACTCGTCCCACGGCCGGGGTGGTTTCTCGTCCTCGACGCCGGTTTCCACGGCGCGTTCCGCGGCCCGGTCGTACTCCTGTCCGTCGTCGAAGAGTTTGATACCGTTGTCCGTCGACGGGTTGTGACTCGCGGTGAGCATGACGCCGCGGCGACCCTGCGAGGCGAACGCGAGCGCGGGGGTCGGAAGTTGTCCCGCACGGCGGACGGTCGCCCCCGCGCTTTCGAGTCCCGCTTCCATCGCGGCGGCGAGCGCCGCGCCCGTTTCGCGTCCATCACGGGCGACGACGAACTCCGCTCCCTGTCGTCCCGCGGCCCGCCCGACGGCGAGAGCGAGTTCGGGCGTCACTCGCTCGACGACATCACCACGGATACCCGCAGTTCCGAACAAATTCATACGGAGGGGGTTCGCACGCTGGTACTTAGGTTCCCGCGATTCCGTTTTACCCCCCAATAACGATATGCCCACCAAGGTCGTAGCGGTTGACATGAACGTACCAAAGCTGACGACGCCGAATGGACTGTTCGACTACCTCATCGGACTCATCATCGTCCTTGCAGCAATCGCGGGACTCTACATCGTCGCGGTGATGAACGGCGTCATCGCTCCGTGGTTCTGAAGGCGCGAAAAGGGTGGGTTACAGTTCGACGCCGCTCGGGATGAGGCTGTGTTGGCGCAACAGGTTGCCTTCGCTGTTGTAGACGAGAAACGTGCTCTTGTCGTACTCGACCACGTGGTCGCCGTTGATGGCGATATCGACGTGATAGCGTCCGTTCGACTCGTCCGTTTCGTCGCCGTACGCACGGGCCGCCCGGATGAATCGGAGCACGTCGTCCGCGTCCTCGTTGAGTTCGAGGATGAAATCGCCCGTCGTTCGATTCGTTACGCTCACCACGCCCGTCGCCGTCGGGTCGTCCAGACTGGCTTGGAGTCGGAAAGTAACGTCCGTTTCGCTCGCATCGAGGAGTTCGTCGGATGGGCCGGTAAGTCGCTCACGGAGCGTGGCGGACGGTCCCTCGAAATCGATGATTACCGTCGGCTTGCGGGGAGTCCCGTCCGCTTCAACCCAGTCGATATTTTCGACGTTCAGTGTGAAATAATCGCGCCTCATTCCGTACGCGAACCTACGTTCTCGCGTCTCATGAACGTAACGCCATATCTCGAAACGAGACCATTACGTCACGTATCATTTCTCACCTCCTCCACACCTCTCGAAACTGAAATTGTCCAGCCATTGATTTAAGTACTCCCACTCCAATGAGCGTGACAAGATACGTCTCACACGTGCGAACGCGAGTCGGTCGGGGACCGACGCTCGAAACACCCGCACGAGGGACAGGGAACAAACATGTCGGGGTTAGCGATAGACGAACTGACCGTTCGCGTCCGTGAGTGGCGACGGACGATTCGCCGCACGGCGGAGATGCTTCGGGGTTCGACCGTTTCGGTCGGCGACTACGACCCGGCGACCCACGGGTCGCTCATCACGTTCACCGGAGTGCCGGGATACGAAGAGGTGGAGCGGTACTGGGTGAACGCGCCGTTCGCGTTCGTCTCCATCAACTACGACTCGGACGCGAACGAACACCTGTATCACGTCGTCGAACCCGAGTTGGATGACGTCGAAGTCGAACTGCTGGAGCGGCTGTTTTCCGACCTGCGCGAGTCGCTCATCTACCGCCGCGAGATGGGTAACGAGACGGCGGAAACCGTCCTCCGCGACGAACTGCGCGAACTGCTCGAAGTGTACGGCGTCGAGGTGAACGCCGCGACCTACTACCGGTTGTTTTACTACCTCTTTCGCTCGTTTCGCGGGTTCGGTAAGCTCGACCCGCTCATCAACGACCCGCACATCGAGGACATCTCGTGTGACGGCTACGACCTCCCCATCTTCGTCTACCACGACACGTACAACGACATCGGGACGAACGTCGTCTACTCGAAGGACGAACTCGACAGCCTCGTCGTCCGTCTGGCCCAGCAGTCCGGCCAGCACGTCAGCGTCGGCGAACCGGTCGTCGAGGCGACGCTCCCGGACGGCAGCCGCGCAGAACTCGCCCTCGGCGAGGAAGTCACGCCGCGAGGGTCGGCGTTCACCATCCGAAAGTACGCCGACGAGCCGTTTACGCCGGTGGACCTGGTGAACTACGGAACCTTCAACCTCGACCAGATGGCCTACCTCTGGCTCGCCATCGAGAACAACAAGTCGCTCATCTTCGCGGGCGGCACGGCGTCCGGCAAGACGACTTCGATGAACGCGATTTCGATGTTCATCCCGCCGCGCTCGAAGGTGCTAACTATCGAGGACACGCGGGAGTTGACGCTGTATCACGACAACTGGCTGTCGTCCGTGACCCGCGACCGGTTGGACGAGGGAACCGACATCACGATGTACGACCTGCTCCGGTCCGCCCTCCGCCACCGCCCCGAGTACATCGCCGTCGGCGAGGTCCGCGGCGAGGAGGCGATGACGCTCTTTCAGGCGATGAACACCGGTCACACCACCTACTCGACGATGCACGCCGACTCGGTGCAGACGGTCATCAACCGCCTCGAAAACGAACCCATCAACGTCCCGCGGGCGATGATACAATCGCTCGACATCCTCTCGATTCAGTCGTTGACCTACGTCGGCGAGGAGCGTTTGCGGCGGACGCAGACGCTCGCCGAAATCAACGGCATCGACCAGCGAACTGGCGATCTGGACTACACGACCACGTTCTCGTGGGAGCCGAGCAAAGACACGTTCCGCAAACGCGACAGCGGCGTGCTAGACGATATTCGACGCGATCACGGCTGGTCGCAGTCAGAACTGCTCACCGAACTCCGCGACAGGAAACTCGTCCTCCAGTATCTCCGCGAAAACGGCATCTCCGACTATCGGCGCTTTACGGGGATGGTCAACGAGTACTACGCCGACCCGGAGACCGTCGTTTCGAACGTCAGGGAAAGCACCGACTCGGCCGTCGCGGAGCTCGACTGATGGGTCTGCTCAACTTCGTCCCGCTCGTCCTCGCGCTCGCGTTTCTCGCTCCCGTCGCCCTCTCGCCAGTCAGCAGGACGGCGTACCGAACCGTCACCCGCGTTTCGCTACAGCTCTTCGGCAGCTACGTCCGCGACGGCGGGGGGAAACGGAACCGCCGCGAGGAGCTGTTGCGGGCGGCGCACGTCGGTGAGACGTACCGACTGTACGCGTCGAAAACGTGGGTGTACACCACACTGGCCACCATCTCCGGCAGCATCATCGGTATCTACGTCGTCGGGCTCGTGTTGGCCGTCCTTTCGGTCTCCCCGGCGACGCTCCGTGCTGAACTCCCGGCGAGGTTGCAGTTTCTCGCCAATCTCGTGGTCGTCCCCTCGATCACTCTCGGCGAACTGTTCGTCCTGCTCGTGTTCAGCAGCGCGACGGTCGGCCTCCTCGGTGGCGCGTTGACGTACTGGCTTCGCTGGGAGTTGCCGTCCTACCGGGGAAACGCCCGCGCCCGGAAGATTGACGGCAGCCTCTCTCGAACGGTCGCGTTCACCTACGCGCTCTCCCGGAGCGGGATGGGAATGCCCGCGATAATGCGGACGCTGGCGCGGAACCGCGACGTGTACGGCGAGGCGGCGGCGGAAGTCGGGGTCGGCGTCAAGGCCATGGACTTGTTCGGACTCGACGTGCTGACCGCCATCAAGCAGATGTCGCGCCAGTCGCCGAGCGAGAAGTTCGAGGATTTCGGCGAGAACTTGGCGAGCGTCCTCCAGAGCGGCCAGAGCCTTCCGACGTACCTAAGCGAGCAGTACGAGCGCTATCAGCGGGACGCGAAAGCCGAACAGGAGTCGTTTCTCGAACTGCTCTCGGTGCTCGCCGAGGGGTACGTCTCGCTGTTCGTCGTCGGTCCGCTCCTGCTCATCACCATCCTCGTCATCATGGGGTTGATGGGCGTCGCCGACACGCTCGACTTCCTCTATCTGATGGCGTATCTGCTCATCCCCCTCGGTAACGTCGGATTCGTCGTGTATCTCGACAGCATCACGGAATCGCTTCGAATCAGCCGCGAGTCGAGGACGACGCCGAGTATCACCGTTCCGACGGTCCGGCGCGTCGCCGACCCGGACGCCGGACGCACGGTGAGCGACGGCGGAACCACCCCGACCAACGTCGAACGATTGGCGACCTACGACCGATTCAAGGACGTTCGGGACGGCCTCGCGGACCCGTTCCGAACCGTCCGCCGGAACCCGGATACGCTGTTGTACGTGACGGTCCCGCTCGCACTCCTCTCCGTCGTGCTTCGCGTCTTCCCCGACCTCGCGGCGGGGACGGCGACGCCCGCGTCCGTGGATGGCGTCGTGATACAAGCCGCGCTGTTCGTCTTGGGGACGTACGCCGTCGTTCAGTGGGCGTACCGTCGCCGGGTTAAAGCGATAGAGGCCGCCGTTCCCGACATGCTCGACCGACTCGCCAGCCTCAACGAGGCCGGGATGACGGTCGTCGAAAGTTTCCGTCGGGTGACGAACAGCGACCTCGGCGCGCTGAACGACGAACTAGAGCGCATGTCGCGCGACATCGAGTGGGGAACCGACGCCGCGACCGCGCTTCGACGGTTCGAGGACAGAATCGACACGCCGACCGTCACGCGGGTCGTCTCGCTCGTGACGAACGCGATGCACGCCAGCGGCGACATCGGGCGCGTCCTTCGAATCGCCGCGGACGACGCACAGGAATCGAGACGGCTCCAGCGCCAGCGCGAGGACGAGATGAAGACCTACCTCATCATCATCTACCTCTCGTTTTTTGTCTTCCTCGTCATCATCGGGGCGCTTTCGGCCATCCTGGTTCCCGCGCTCCGGGACCTTCCCGCCGGAAACGCGGCCGGTGGTCCGGTCGGCGTCGGTGGCCTCGGCAACGTCGCGGCGGTGGACATCCACTCCTACACCATCGTCTTCTTCCACACCGCGCTCGTCCAAGCCGTCGTCTCCGG